>NZ_JBSGTX010000082.1:0-34488 GCF_053607625.1 Streptomyces sp. NPDC055103 | reverse complement strand
GCCCATCGCCGACTTCCAGGGCATCCAGTTCATGCTCGCCGACATGGCCATGAAGCTCGAAGCCGCCCGCCAGCTCACCTACGCCGCCGCCGCCAGGAGCGAGCGCGTCTCCGCCGGCGGCGACAAGGAAGACCTCACCTTCTTCGGCGCCGCCGCCAAGTGCTTCGCCTCCGACGTCGCCATGGAGGTCACCATCGACGCCGTCCAGCTCCTCGGCGGCTACGGCTACACCCGCGACTACCCCGTCGAACGCATGATGCGCGACGCCAAGATCACCCAGATCTACGAAGGCACCAACCAGGTCCAGCGCATCGTCATGGCCCGCAACCTCCCGTAACCCCCCCGGGACAGCGAGGAGCGGCGCCACCTCACGGGGTGACGCCGCTCCGGCTCAGCTCAGGTCACGCTCACGGGTCGACGACCACCGTGCACGTGTACGTGCCGGGCTCCAGGTCCTTGAACGTGTTCGAGAGCGGGACGTTGACGAACTGTGCCGTCTCACCGACGAACGGGCTGTCGGAGCAGCCGGCCTTGGTGCCGCCCCCTTCGAGGTCGTAGGTGATCAGCAGGTCGCCGACCGTACTCATCGGGGTGACACCGTTGGCGCTCTTGGTCCGGCTCTGGTTGAGCTCGAAGTCCATGTTCGTGGAGCCGCTGGGGTCCTGCACGCGGGTCCAGTACAGGTGCAGGAAGCCGTCGGAGGTGTTGCCCTCCTGATAAACACCGAAGTGCCTCAGGTCGCTCTTGTTCGGCGGAATTCCGCCGTCGACGATCGTGGGGACGGCGGTGTTCTCCTTCGTGCCCTGACCGAAGGAGGTGTCCGCGTTGCCGATCGCGTTGTCGGGGGTGCGGACCTCCGTGACGTTGTTCCAGTCGAGATCGCCCATGACGTCGACGCGCAGGTTGGCGTCGGAGTCGATTTCGAAGTCGCTGCCGGTGAGGCTGGGCGGCGGCGGCGCGTCGGCGGCGGCGAAGGTGGCCGGCCGGAATCCGGCGACGAGCAGGGCGGCGATGGCGGCCGTGCGGAAGGTGGCGGACCTTCTGCGGGGCTTGGTCGATGACGACATAAACGAGAAGAGCCCCCTCCAACGGCGGGCGCGGGGAGGGAACTCTTCTCTTACCTGTTCACCTGTGCGACGTTCATCGATTCGATTCGACGGTGACCTTCTCGTCGTTCCGGATCTGCTCGACGAGCTGCTTCACCTTCGCCATGTCCCACTTGTAGGAGTTCTGCGGGGCCGGGCCCGCGAGCGGCATGTTCATGGACTTGCCGTCGCCGCCGTTGATGCCCTTCATGGCGAAGAACATCTTCCCGAGGTCGTACAGCGACATGTCCTTGTCCACGATCAGCGTGTCCAGACCGGCGCCGAGCGTCGGGTAGAGCGTGAACGGGTTGAGGATCGTGCCCGGCGTCGCCGCCTGGTTGGCGAGGGCGGCGAGGAACTTCTGCTGGTTCTTCGTCCGCGCGAAGTCCGACTCGGCGAAGGCGTACCGGGTCCGGACGAAGGCCAGGGCCTGCTCGCCGTTGAGGGTCTGCTCGCCGGCCGCGAAGTCGGCCCCGGACTTCTTGTCCTTGAAGCCCTTCTCGATGTTGAGGTCCACCCCGCCGAGCGCGTCCACGATGTTCGCGAAGCCGGCGAAGCCGATCTCCGCGTAGTGGTCGATGCGCAGGCCGGTGTTGAACTCGACGGTCCGCACGAGCAGCTCGGGGCCGTCCATCGCGTACGCCGCGTTCAGCTTGGCGCCGCCCCGGGCCGCGTACTGCTTGCCCGAGTCGGAACCGACGAAGGACGGGATCGTCACCCACGAGTCGCGGGGGAGCGAGACCATCGTGTTCCCGCTGGAGCAGGCCGCGAGGATCATCATCGAGTCGGTCCGCTTGCCCTCGGCGGAGCCGGTGTGCAGCTTCTTCTTCTCCTCGGCGGTCATGCCCTCACGGCTGTCCGAGCCGACGATCAGATACGTGGTGCAGTCGCCCTCCGACGGCCGCTCGATGACCTTGGACAGGTCGACCTCGTTGCGGATCTGGGAGCTGGCCCAGGCGTAGGTGCCGATACCCCAGGCGAGGACGCCGACGACCAGCACGATCGAGCCGATCTTGGCGCGCTTGCGCCAGTCCGGGGCGGGACCGCCGCCGGGCCGCGGCGCGTACTGCGGGGGTACGGGCCCCTGGCCGCCGCCCTGGCCGCCGCCGCCGTGCTGCGGGCCGCCGTAGACCTGGCCGGTGTTGTAACCGGAGTCGTACCCCGAGCCCTGGGCCTGTGTGTAGTCCGGCTGGTAGCCCTGGCCGTCACGGGGCCGCTGCTGCCCGTACGGCTGCTGCTGCCGGCCGTAGGGGGGCTGCTGCGGCGGAACCTGCGGACGCTGCACATGGCTCATCCGGCGAGGTCCCTCGGGCTGGGAGTTCGCGTTGCCACGGCCGTGTCCGCCGTCATGGGGCCAGTCATTCATGCGGACCAGTGTGCCGGGCCAGGGAATCCCCTGGACAGGCCGGGTGGAAAATCGGACCGGCCCTGTTGCCAAGCTGATGCAAAACGGACCCCACGGGGACGGCGCCGGTACCCCGCATAAGGTGGAGGGCATGACAGATCAGGGCGATATCCCCGGCAAGCCCACCTCGGCCTCCCGCACCACCCTCAGCCACATCATGACCAGCCACGACACCAACCTCCTCGGTACGGTGCACGGCGGCGTGATCATGAAGCTGGTGGACGACGCGGCGGGCGCCGTCGCGGGCCGGCACTCGGGCGGTCCCGCGGTCACGGCCTCGATGGACGAGATGGTCTTCCTGGAGCCGGTCAGGGTCGGGGACCTGCTCCATGTGAAGGCCCAGGTCAACTGGACCGGCCGGTCCTCCATGGAGGTCGGCGTACGGGTCATGGCCGAGCGCTGGAACGAGTCCACGCCCGCCACCCAGGTCGGCTCGGCCTATCTCGTCTTCGCGGCCGTCGACGCGGACGGCAAGCCGCGGAGCGTCCCGCAGGTCGTCCCGGAGACGGAGCAGGACAAGCGCCGCCACCAGGAGGCCCAGATCCGCCGCACCCACCGCCTGGCCCGCCGCCAGGCCATCAAGGAGCTCCGCGAGCGCCGAGCCGCCGAGGGCTACGAGGACTGACACCCCCCGGGGGGCGGCTCGTGGGCAAGCGGCCCCGCCCAAGGGGCCCAAGGGCCCTACGGGCACACCACCTGGTCCCCGGTCACGGCCTCGAACGGTCCGCCCCGCCCCGAGTCCTCCGCCCGTACGGCCGTGACGCCCCGGTAGTCCGCGCCCACCGTCACCCGCAGCGTCCCGCCCCGCCCCGCCACCGCCCGCAGCTCCGCCCCCGGCAGCGCCGCCGCGAGGGACTTCGCCGAGCGGTCCCAGCGGGGGTCGTACTCCACGAGCGTGCGCGCCCGCTCCTGCCCGGCCCCGGTCATCGGCGTCCGGGTGGTGTCGAAGCCGGTGCCGCGCAGCGCGTCGTCCACCTTCCGGCCGAGCCCGTCCGTCCGGGTCCCGTTGTAGACCTGCACCCGGACGGTGCGCGGCGGCACGTCCACGACGACGTTCTTCGGGGCGGCGCCCTTCCCGGAGGAACCCGCCTTCCGCGCGGCCGGCGCCGGGGCCAGCGGCCGGTCCTCCCGCAGCGCCTGGAACAGCTTCTGCGCCTTCGCCGCGTCCCACTTCACCGTCGACCCGATCCCCTTGACCGGGAAGCTCATGTCGCCGATCGGCACGGACACGAACTCCGACGACGCCGGCGTGAAGCCCCGCATCGCCTTGGCCAGCGCCAGCATCTGATCCGTACCGAAGTCCTCGTCCGCCCGGACCGAGCTCAGCATCGTCGTGGCCATCTCACGGAACCGCACCGGGTTCAGCAGCACCCCGCCGCTCGTCGCCCGGTCGATCAGCGCCGCCAGGAACTTCTGCTGCCGCTGCATGCGCCCGATGTCGGCCGCCCCGTCGATGTGCCGGGAGCGGACGTACTGCAGGGCCTGCCCGCCGTCGAGCTCATGGGTGCCGGCCGTCAGGTCGAGCCCCGTGTACGAGTCCTTGACCGCCCGCGTCGTACAGATCTGCACCCCGCCGACCGCGTCCACCGTGCGCATGAAACTGGTGAAGTCGACCTCCAGGTAGTGGTCGATCTTGACGCCGGTCATCGACTCGACGGTCCGCACGGTGAGCCCGGGCCCGCCCTCCGCATAGGCGGCGTTCAGCTTCACCGGGTGCGCCCGGTGCTTGTCGCCGCTGTTCAGGTCCGTGTGCTCGGGCATCTCGGCGTACGAGTCCCGGGGCAGGCTGACGACGCTCGCCCGCTCCCGGTCCTCCGAGATGTGCACGAGCATCACCGTGTCGGTGCAGTGGCAGGGCGCGCCGCCGAGCCGGTACTTCTCCTTCTCCTCCGGGGTGATCCGGTCCCGGCCGTCGGTGCCGACGACCAGGACGTTCATCCCGTGCCCGGCCTGCGGCCGGTTCTTCATGTCCTTGAAGGGGTCGACCCGGGTGATCCCGGTGTCCAGGCCCGTCACCACCGCGTGCCCGATCCCGCCCGCCGCGAGGACCCCCACGGACAGCGCGGTCGCCATCCGCATCCCCCACCGGGGCCGCCGCGGTCGCCGCCGACGGACCGGTGCGGGCGGCCGGGGGACGGGCCGGCGACGGGGCGTGCGGGGCGGTGTGGGCACGGACGGACACCTCCGCGGGTGGGACGAGGGGAACCGTGAGCACGGTAGGCCCATACGATCAGCGCAAGGGTGCACCACCCGTGCGGCGCGCAACCGTGTCCCCCGTTCGCGGTAACGTGGCGGGCAATGAACGCCATGCCCCCCGTCTCCGTGATCATGCCGGTCCTCAACGAAGAGCGGCATCTGCGCACCTCGGTTCGTCACATCCTGGAGCAGGATTACGACGGCGAGATGGAGGTGGTGATCGCCCTCGGCCCGTCCACGGACCGCACCGACGAGATCGCCGCCGAGCTCGTCAGGGAAACCGCGTCCGCGCGGGCCCGCGTCACGACCGTGCCGAACCCCACCGGCCGTACCCCCGCCGCGCTCAACGCCGCGATCCAGGCCTCCCGCCACCCCATCGTCGTACGCGTCGACGGCCACGGCATGCTCTCGCCGAACTACATCGCGACCGCCGTCCGCCTCCTGGAGGAGACCGGCGCGCAGAACGTCGGCGGCATCATGCACGCCGAGGGCGAGAACGCCTGGGAGGACGCGGTCGCCGCCGCGATGACCTCGAAGATCGGCGTGGGCAACGCCGCCTTCCACACGGGCGGCGAGGCCGGCCCGGCGGAGACTGTGTACCTCGGCGTCTTCCGGCGCGAGGCCCTGGAGCAGCAGGGCGGGTACAACGTGGAGTTCGTCCGCGCCCAGGACTGGGAGCTGAACTTCCGCATCCGCGAGGCCGGCGGCCTCATCTGGTTCTCGCCGGAGCTCCGCGTCCAGTACCGCCCGCGGCCCTCGGTGAAGGCCCTCGCGAAGCAGTACAAGGACTACGGCCGCTGGCGGCACGTGGTGGCCCGCTACCACCAGGGCTCCATCAACCTCCGCTACCTGGCCCCGCCGGCCGCCGTCTGCGCCATCGCCGCGGGCCTCGTGGCGGGTGCGACGCTCACCCCGCTCGGCTTCGTGATCCCGGCGGGCTACCTCGCCGCCATCACGGCGGGCTCGGTCCCGGCGGGCAGGGGCCTGTCGCTGAAGGCCCGCCTCCAGATCCCGGTGGCGCTGGCGACGATGCACATGTCGTGGGGGTTCGGCTTCCTGACGAGCCCGCGCGCGCTGGCCAGGAAGGTCATCGCGAGCCGCCGTCCGGCGGTGAAGGCGGGCGAGTCCGAGACGGTCTGACGACCGCTCCGCCGACAGACACCGACGGCCGGGACCCTTTCGGGGCCCGGCCGTCCGTCATGTGCGAGCTGTGCGCGTGCGGGGGATCAGCTCGTCCCGTCCCACCGGTAGACCGAGTAGACGTCCATGCACGTCGCCTTGTCGTCGGCGCCCTCCGGCAGGTCACCGGCCACCGCCGTCGGCTTCTTGTACGTGGTGCCCTCGCGCCAGTCCGCGCCGACGACCAGGGTGATGCCCTTGGCCTCGGTGTCGGCCCGTACGGCCGAGTCGGGCAGCCCGAGCGCCTTCGTCACCGACAGCGCGTTCGCCTTCCCCTGGTCGCCGTCCGCCTTGGGGTAGGTGACCACGGTGTCCTTGCGGCCGCCGCCCTCCTGGGAGGACTCGGCCTGGGTGAAGCCCTTGGCCTGAAGGGCCTCGGCCATCTTGCCCGCCCGGCCCTCGACCGCCGGCTCGTCGTTGCCGTCGGTGCCGTTGACGACGGTCACGGCGAAGGATCCGGGAGCCTCGGCAGGCGTCTTGGGCTTGGGCGAGGCGGTCGGCTTCGGCTTCGTCGTGGCGCCGGACTTGTCGCCGTTCTTGTCGAGGGCGACGTCGTCACGGAGCATCGCCCACATCTTGTCGGCGGAGGCCTGCACCGGCTGGAGCCACGCCTTGGGGTTCGGCGGGTACGGGTCGGTCGGGACCGTCGCCGTCGTCAGACGGTCGATCTTCACGTTCTTGAGCTGCATCGACAGATCGAAGAGCTTCTTCACGGTGTCGAGGTCCTGCGAGACCTTGAGGGACTTGGTGGCGGTCTCGGCCAGGCCCATCAGCCGACCGGTGTCGGTCCAGGCGTTCTGCTCCTGGAGCTTCTTCATCATCCCGTTCATGTACATGTGCTGGGCCTTGGCGCGGTTCTGGTCGCTGCCGAAGGCGTGCCGGGTGCGCAGCCACTGGAGCGCCTGCTCGCCCTTGACCTCGTGGGTACCCTTCCGCAGCTTCAGGCCGGAGCCGCCCTTCACCGTCGGGGTCGACTTGTCGTGCACCCCCGTCTTCACACAGACGGGCACACCGCCGACCTCGTCCGCCATGGCCACGACCCCGGCGAAGTCGACCATCAGCCAGTGGTCGATGTAGACCCCGGTGAGGCTCTCCCAGGTGGTGAGGGTGCAGCCGGGGCCGCCGCGCTGGAGCGACTCGTTGATGGGCCGGTTCGTGGTCGCGGCGTAGGGCGTGCCGTCCTCGCCCTTGCACTCCGGGATCCTGACGACCGTGTCGCGCGGGATGGAGATGAGCGAGGCGTTCTCGCGGTCCGCCGAGACGTGCAGCAGCATCTGCACGTCGGCGAGGGGCTTGCGGTCCTTGTCGTTCCGGCCGCCGCCCAGGGCGATGTTCTTCTCGTCCTCGCGGCTGTCGGAGCCGATCAGGAGGATGTTGAGCGGGGTGTCGCCGAGCGCGTTCGGCGCGGCCTTCTTCACACCGCTGCTGCCGCCCGCGCGGTCACCGCTGACGATGTTGCCGTTGAGGTGCTCGTAGTACAGGTATCCGGCGCCGGCCGTGCCGAGTATCAGCACGGCCAGGGTGATCGCCACCCAGCGCAGGGCCTTGCGCTTGCCGGCCTTCTTGGCCCGCCGGCGCGAGCCGCCGCGGCGGTGGCCCGTCCGCGCGTCGCCGCCGGCTTCCGTCCCGCCTCCGCCGCTGGTGCCGTTGCGTCGCCGCTCGGCCCGGGTCGACGTCTGCGTACCCGCGGATCCGGCGGATGCGCCGGATCCGGCGTCCTCGGCGCCCGTCCGCCCCCCGGCACCGGTCGCCTCCCCCGCCCCGAAGAGGTCGTCGTCCCAGCCCAGTTCACGGGCGCGCGGAACACGTCCTCGCGTTCCCTCCCCACGCACGTTCTGTCCCACCCCAGGTCCCCTCGTGAATCAGCCGTGCACCGAGACCTGGTGTTTCCAGGTCATTCGGCGCACACCTTCTTGTCGGCTTCTACCTTGTCGACGTCCGGCGCCTTCGCCGGACCCTTGACGGGCACCCCCGCGCCCTTGAAGTCGGCGCCGAGGACGAGCGTCATGGGCTCGCGTTCCGCGGCGTCCTGCGTGCCCGGCTTGAGAGCCGTGGCGGGCAGACCCATCATGTCCGCGAGCTTGCGGGCCTGATCGGCCTGGTTCGGTGCGTAGGTGAGTGTGGTCTTCGCCGCCTTCTCGGGGGCGTTGCTCTTGTTGGTGGAGCGGGTCACACCCATGTCGTTCTGCAGCCAGTTGATCGTGGACTGCGCGGCACCGGTGATGCCGCTGCCGTTGAAGACGTCGACGCGTACGTCGGCGGCCTTCGCGCGCGTGCCCTGGAGCAGCTTCGCCTGGGCCTGCGCCTTGGCGTCCTTGGCGTCCTTCTCCTTCTTCTTCACCTCGGTGAAGGAGACGTCGTTCTGGATCATGCTGAAGACCTGGGGGGCCTTCGTCTGGTCGAGGACGACAGTGGCCCGCTTGTTCGGCGGCTCGTCGGGGTTGTCGACGACCGGCACGGTCATGAAGCTGATGTTCTTGAGGTCGACCTTGCCGATCTCCTTGGCGAGGCTGGTCAGCTTCAGGGCACTTCCTATGCCCTTGTCGACCGTCAGCGCGTCGGTCGCCGCCTCCGCGACGTCGAGCAGCTGCGTCGGGCTGTCCAGCGTGTCCTCCTTCAGCTGGCGCATCATCGACGCGAGGAACTGCTGCTGCATCTTGATGCGGTCCAGGTCGCTCTCGTTGCCGAGGCCGTGACGGTTGCGGAGGAACGCGAGCGCGTCCTCGCCCTGGATGCGGTGCTCGCCCGCGTCGAGGTTGAGCTTGGAGTACTTGGTGTCGCGGATGGGCTTGGTCAGGCAGACCTTCACCCCGCCGACCGCGGTCGACAGCGTCTTGACCGCATTGAAGTCGACCATCATGAAGTGGTTGATGCCGATGCCGGACATCTCCGTGATGGTGCGCATGGTGCAGCCGGGGTCGCGGCCGTCCACGCCGAACGACTCGTTGAACTTGGTCTTCCCGACCGAGCCGGGGATGACCTTGGTCGAGCCGTCGGGCTGCTTCGTGGGGCAGTCCGGGATCTCGGTCTTGAGGTCCCGGGGGATGCTCACGGCCGTCGCGTTGGTGCGGTCCTCGGCGATGTGGATGAGGAACGTCGTGTCGGCGTGGCCGGTGACGTTGGTCTTGTTCCCGTAGCTCTCGTTGCCCTCGCCGGTCCGGACGTCGTTGCCGATGACCAGGATGTTGAGCGGCCCGTCCATGCCCGGTGTCTCGACCGCCGCGGTGCCGACGTCGACGGCGTCGATGTTGCCGTCGAGCTTCGAATAGAGCATGTACGCGCCGGCGGCGCCGCCCACGAGCACGAAGGCCATCGTGCCACCGGTCCACAGGAGGACCTTCTTCTTGCGGGACGCGCCCTGCTTGCGCTTGCGGCGGCTCGCGGGCCCCTGCGGGCCCCTGCCGCCCTCTTCGGAGACGCGACGGCGACGCTGACCGGGTACGGGCGCCTCGACGGGGGCGGAGACGGAGGTGTCGGCGGGCGCCGGCGCGGGAACGGTGGATCTACGCGGTACGGACGGGGTCCGCGACGCCGACTGCCCAGCGGAGTGGTCCAGTCGCAGTTCGTAGTTGCCGGTCTGCGGGTTGAGTACCCACTGGTCGGCGGGGTCGATCTCGTCCGCCCGTCCACGGCTGTGCGCGTCCACGGTTACTCGAGTCCTCCGTCGGTGCCACGCGAGGCGCCTCCCCCGGCGCCGCTCTCTCGGTCGTTCGATCCTTGGTGAGTGCGGCGACCAGTCGGTCGGGGTGCACCGGATCGCGTCACACTATCCGCCCAGTTCAGCGTGGGGCGACGTCAGTGACAAATTCCACGCCCCTTACAACCGGGCAATTTGCTCAAACCTCATCCGACCCTGCCCTCCCCTTGGGTAGCCCTTTACCCACCGCGTCCGCGGCGCCCTAAGCGCACACGCCCTCCGCCGCGTTCCGCCCCGTGAAGGTCGGCGTCGCGGAGGGCGTCGGGGTGTCCGCGTCGTCGGGCTTCCCGTCCCCGCCCGTCCCGCCGCTCTTCTCCCCGCTCTCCTCGTCGGTGTGCGGGGTCACGAGGACGGGCTTGTCCTCCCGTAGCTGCCGGAAGAGTTGACTCGCCGCCGGCTGTACCAGTTCGTCCCTATTCGCGTTGTACGTGTACGGCCGGCGCGGCACCGTGAGGAATTGCACCTTGTCCGTCGGGATGGCCCGCATGGCGCGCGCCAGGTCGTACAGGTCCCGCAGCGAGTCGAGCCCCGGGTCGGTCGTGATCGCCTTCGTGGCCGCGTCCAGGACCGGGTAGAGCTTGGTCGGGTTCAGCAGGACCCCGTCGCTCTGCACCTTGTTGACGAGCGCGCCGAGGAACTGCTGCTGCCGGTCCATGCGTTCCGTGTCGCTGCCGTTGCCGATCGACTTCCTGGCCCGTACGAAGCCCAGCGCCTGCTCCCCGTGGAGCGTCTGGCGCCCCGCGGGCAGCTTCAGCTTGGCGTCGGCGTCGTCGACGGGCTCCTTGAGGCAGACCTCCACCCCGTCCACGGCGTCGACCATCTTCTTGAAGCCCCGGAAGTCGATGACCATGTGGTTGTCGACGCGGATCCCGGTCAGCTTCTCGACGGTACGGATCGTGCACGCCGTACCGCCGAGCTCGAAGGCGGAGTTGAACTGCGCGAACTGCTCGCGGGTCCGTGTCCCGCCGGCCGTGGTGCAGGCCGGGATCGTCACCATCAGGTCGCGGGGGAGCGAGACGGCGGTCGCGCTCGACTTCTCCGCCGAGAGGTGCAGCAGGATCGTCGTGTCCGAGCGCTGGGTGCCCTCGTCCTTGCCGTACTTGCGGTTGCCCTCACCGGTCCGGGTGTCCGAGCCGATCAGCAGGATGCTCCTGGCCGTGGTGGTCCCCGCCGTCGGCCGCTCCTTCTCGTACTTCCGCAGCTCGGCGGCGGCCGTCGTGTCCGTGGTGATGTTGCCGTCGAGCTTCCGGTAGAACCACCACCCGACCCCGGCCGCGATCAGCACCACGACCGAGACCCCGAGAGCCGTCCACCGCAGCCAGTGGCGCCGGCGCGGCACCTCCGGAGCACCCGGCGCCGTGTCCTCCGCTGCCGGGGGATCCGGTTCGGGCGGCGTGCCAGCACGGTCCGTCACGTCTGAGTCCGTCCTTCGAGGCGTCGGCGGCGCGCCCGGCGGCCACCGGTCATCGAAGGAGACGGCCGAGCCCGACGCATGGTTGTGCGGAAGGAGGCGACTCCCCCCGGGCCGATCATGTACCGGAGTCGGCGCGGGGACCCGGGGGCTCGGCGCGGTGCTGGTCCAACAGGGTGAACCGCGGCTCAGAGAGCCGTGTGGGTCACCCGCTCGCTCTCCACGCGCTTCTCCAGGGCGTCGGGCGCGAGCCGGTCCGGGTTCCGGCACAGCACGACCGAGCCGCCGGCCGCGAGCGGCGCGTACAGACCGGTCGAGAGGCCCTGCCAGCCGTCGTAGTCGAGGCCGGAGAGCACCCGGGAGCCGGGGGCGAGACCGAGCGCCGCCGCCTCCACGCGCGCCTGCTCGACGAGCTGCGAGCCGCTCCGTTCCGTACCGTCGACGACGAGGGCGGGAGCCTCCGGGTCCACCGGCACGAACGGCGCGAACCGGTCGCCCTGGCTCGGCACCTCGACCGCGTAGTCCGCGTACCCGGCGGGCGGAGTGGGGAAGCGGCGACCCAGCGGCGCCAGCGAGAGCGCGATCCGCTCACCGGAACAGGCGAGACCCGCCTCAAGGGTGTCCGGCCCGGCGACCACGAGGTCGGCGTCCGCGGGATCGCCGCCGATCTCGACGGCCACCCCGACGGAGGAGCAGGCGAGCAGCCAGACGGCCGTCTGCCAGTGCGCGGGCAGCAGCAGCGCGAGCCGGTCGCCCGGGCCGGCGGACAGCTCGCCCTGGAGCAGGTTCGCCGTCTTGGCCACCCAATTGGCGAAGGTGGCGACGGACAATTCCACGCGCTCACCGGTGGCGTCGTCGTAGAAAGTGACCAAGGGGCGGGCGGGGTCCGCGGCGAGTGCGGATCGCAGCAGGTCGGCGGGGGTGCGGTCGCTGGCGTTCACGCCGGACAGCGTACGCGGGCGGGCGCGCGCGGTCCTCCGTACCGGTGACACCGTCCACCGGTCGGCCCGACGGCCCGTCAATTTCCGTGCGGATTCCCGGCGCGCGGAACGCGCCGGGGATACGCACGATCGGCCCATGCGTGCCTCACTCGCCACCTCGATCGCCGTCACCTGCACGGCGGTACTCGCCCTGCCGGTCTCCCTCGCCGCGCCCGCGGCGGCCACGGCGCCACCGGCGGTCGCCGCGCTGCCACCGGGGCCCGACCGGCTGCCCGGCTCCACCCAGTCGCTGCCTCTCGTGCCCCTGGGCGGTTCCGTACGCGGCTTCGGCGGCGGAACCGGGTTCGATCCGGGCGAGCGGGGCCTGGCCCGACGCGACGTCAGACCGTTCTCCCTCGTCGGCGTCGTCTGGGACGACCCGACGGCCGCGCTCCACGGCACCGTGCAGGTCCGCACCCGGGCCACCGGCGGCGGGAGCTGGTCGGAGTGGCAGGACGTGGAGACCCACAACGACGAGCACGGCGCCGACCCGGAGACCGCGGAGGGCGCCGCCCGGGCGCTCAAGGGCGCCACGGCGCCGCTCTGGGTGGGCGACTCGGACGGCGTCGAGATCCGCGTACGAGGGGAGGAACAGCTCCCCGAGGGCCTGCGCCTCGAACTGGTCGACCCCGGCGCGGAGCCGGGAGCGGGCCAGGGCGCCGCCGCCCCCCGCACGCGTACGGCGGCGGTCCCGACCGGCCCGACGGCGGCGGAGGCGGCGGCCGGCGCGGTCAACGCGCATCTGGCGCCGTACGGCGCGGCCTGGATCCCGGCGCTGTCGAAGGCGGCGACCGAGGCGCCGCTCCGCCACGCCCCGCTCGCCCAGGCCGAGTCAGCGCGGGCCCCGTCAGCACAGGCCGAGTCAGCCCAGGCCCAGGCCCAGGCCCAGGCCCAGGCCACCTCGGCCACGGCGGTCACCCAGGTCGCGGCGGTCGCGGCGAAGCCGTACATCGGCCCCCGCCCGAAGATCATCACGCGCAAGGGCTGGGGCGCCGACGAAAAGCTCCGCGAGAAGGGCTTCGTCTACACCAAGAGCATCAAGGCGGCCTTCGTCCACCACAGCGCCACCGGCAACAACTACACCTGCCGCCAGGCGCCCTCCGTCCTGCGCAGTATCTACCGCTACCACGTCAAGAGCAGTGGATGGCGTGACTTCGGCTACAACTTCGCCGTCGACAAGTGCGGAAACATCTACGAAGGCCGTGCGGGGGGCGTGGCCAAGCCCGTCCTCGGCGCGCACACCCTCGGTTTCAACACCAACACCATGGGCATCGCCGTCCTCGGCACGTACAGCAAGAGCGGTCCGCCGGCCGCCGTGCTCACCGCCGTCGCCCGGCTGACGGCCTGGAAGCTCGGTCTGCACGGGGTGAACCCGAAGGGCACGACGTATCTGACCTCAGGGGGCGGAAACCTGTACAAGAAGGGCAAGAGCGTCAAGTTCCGCACCATCGCCGGACACCGTGACGGATTCGCCACCGAGTGCCCCGGCGCACGCCTGTACAACAAGCTCGGTACGGCCAGGACGACCTCGGCGAAGTACCAGGGAAGGCGCTGATGGGGTCAGGCAGGCAACCATCTGCCTAAACTGACCGGTCATATCGCACGGACGACCGAGACGGGCGGGCGGACCGGCCCCGAACAGGAAGCAGAGACGACAAGGTGACTGAAGCGATCCTCCTGGTCGGTGGCAAGGGCACAAGGCTGCGACCCCTCACGGTCAACACGCCCAAACCCATGGTCCCGGCGGCAGGCGTCCCCTTCCTGACGCACCAGCTGGCCCGCGCCCGCGCCGCCGGCGTCGAGCACATCGTGCTCGCCACCTCCTACCTGGCCGAGGTCTTCGAGCCGCACTTCGGTGACGGCTCCGACCTCGGCCTGAGCCTGGAGTACGTCACGGAGGAGGAGCCGCTCGGCACGGGAGGCGCGATACGCAACGTCGCCTCGCGCCTCCACTCGGGCCCCGACGACCCGGTCCTCATCTTCAACGGGGACATCCTCACGGGCCTGGACATCCGTGCCCTCGTCGACACCCACGCCACCTCCGGCGCGGACGTCTCGCTCCACCTGACCCGGGTCGAGGACCCGCGCGCCTTCGGCCTGGTCCCCACGGACGGGACGGGCCGGGTGACGGCCTTCCTGGAGAAGCCCCAGACCCCCGAGGAGATCGTCACGGACCAGATCAACGCCGGCGCGTACGTCTTCCGCCGCTCGGTCATCGACACGATCCCCACGGGCCGCCCGGTCTCCGTCGAGCGCGAGACCTTCCCGGAGCTCCTCTCCTCCGGAGCCCACCTCCAGGGCATGGTCGACTCCACGTACTGGCTGGACCTCGGCACCCCGCAGGCCTTCGTCCGCGGCTCCGCCGACCTGGTCCTCGGCCGCGCCCCCTCCCCGGCCGTCCCGGGCCGCTGCGGCGACCGCCTGGTCCTCCCGTCGGCCCGGGTCGCCCCGGACGCCAAGCTGACCGGCGGCACGGTCGTCGGCGCGGACGCGGTGGTCGGCGAGGGCGCCCGCATCACGGGCTCCACGATCCTGGCGGGCGCGGTGATCGAACCGGGCGCGGTGATCACCGACTCCCTCGTCGGCGCGGGCGCCCGCATCGGAGCCCGCACGGTCCTCACGGGCGCGGTCATAGGCGACGGCGCCCACGTGGGCCCGGACAACGAACTCCGCGAAGGCGTCCGCGTCTGGTGCGACACCAGGCTCCCCGCCAACGCGGTCCGCTTCTCCTCGGACCAGTAACCCCGGAGCGCGAGAACGGGCGACGTGGCGGGCCCCCGCCACGTCGCCCGCCGCACGTAGGCCCGGGGACGGTTCCGCACCGCCGTCCCGCACGAGGGCCCCGCCCCCGCCAGGCCCCCGCGTAGTCTCATAGCCATGGCCGGCCGCTTCACACCCCCCACCAACCCCACCCGCACCACCGTGCGCGGCGGAGAGCTCCCCCGGACCCACACTCTGGAAGGGGACGGTCCGGACCTGGGCCTCACCCTCGGCCCCCTCCGCCGCGGCCCCGCCGACCCCACCTTCCGCACCACCCCCGACGGCTCCGTCTGGCGGGCCAGCCGCACCCCCGAAGGCCCCGGAACCCTCCGTGTCCGCATGCGCGAGGGACGGCCCGCGGCCGAGGCCTGGGGCCCGGGAGCGACCTGGCTCCTGGACCGCCTCCCCGCGCTGCTCGGCGCCGAGGACGACCCGGCCGCCTTCGTCCCCCGCCACAGACTGCTCCTGGCGAGCCACCGCCGCCGCCCCGGCCTGCGCCTCACCCGCACCGGTCTGGTCCTGGAGTCGCTGATCCCGTCGGTCCTGGAGCAGAAGGTCACCACGACCGAGGCGTACGGGTCCTGGCGCGCCCTCGTACGGAAGTACGGCGAGCCGGCCCCCGGCCCCGCCCCCGACGGCATGTACGCGATGCCCGACGCCCGCACCTGGACCCGGATCCCGTCCTGGGAGTGGCACCGCGCGAACGTCGACGGCAAGCGCTCGGCCACGATCGTCCGCGCCGCCCGGGTGGCCGCCCGCCTGGAGGAGGCCGCGCACATGGACCCGCCGGCGGCCCGCAAGCGACTGGAACTGATCCCCGGGATCGGCCCCTGGACGAGCGCCGAAACGATCCAGCGCAGCAACGGCGCACCCGACGAGGTCACCACCGGCGACCTCCACCTCCCCGGCATCGTCGGCTGGGCGCTCGCGGGCGACCGTACGACCGACGACGAGGCGATGCTGGCGCTCCTGGCCCCGTACGCGGGCCAACGCCACCGCGCGGCCCGCCTGATCCTCCTCAGCGGCCACGTCCCGCCCCGCAGGGCACCCCGCATGACGCCGAACGACATCAGGGCGCTGTAGGGCCCACGCGGCGCGCGCGGTCCGTCACCGCACGGTGAGGAACTCCGTGGCCGACCGCGCGGCCCGCTCCTTCGGCGCCGCCGCCGGATGCCCGATCGCCACCGCGCCCATCGGGTCCCAGCCCTCCGGCAGCCCGAGGACGTCCCGTACGACGTCCCGGCAGAACATCGTCGACGACACCCACGCCGAACCCAGCCGCTCACCCGCGAGCGCCACCAGGAAGTTCTGTACGCCCGCGCCCGCCGCGACCACGAACATCTCGCGCTCGGCGGCGTCCCTGCGCGGATCGCCGTAGTGGTGGGCGCCGTCCGTCACGAGGCAGGGGACGGCCAGATAGGGCGCCTTGCGCAGGACGTCCCCGCGCCGCACGCGCTTGGCCACCGACTCCTCGGACCTCCCGTCCCGCCGCAGGTCCGCGATCCACGCGTCCCGCATCGCGTCGAGCAGCCGCGTCCGCGACTCCGCGGACTCCAGGAGCACGAACCGCCAGGGGGTCGTGTGGTGCGGGGCCGGTGCCGTCACAGCCGCGGCGACCGCACGCCGTACCGCACCGGGGTCGACCGGTTCGCCGGTGAACTCCCGTACGGTCCGCCGCAGCGTCACCGCCTCCCGTACGGCCTCCGACGTCCCGAGCCGGAACATGTCGTCGGCGGCGCCGCGCACGAGCGCCCGCGCCCCCGGCTCCTCGTCCCCGGCCACCACGTGCGGCAGGCCCCGGACGACGGCGACCGGAAGACCGCTCGCCTTGCCCTTCACCAGGTCGCCGGCGGCGGCGAGTTCGTCGGCGGTGGCGACCACGGTCGCGCTCAGCGGATTGCCGTACGCGTCGGTGCCGCCGCGCAGGTCGTCGAGGACCCGCACCCCGGCAGCGCCGATGGCGACGTCGGTGAGACCGGAGCGCCAGGGCCGCCCGAAGGTGTCCGTGACGACGACGCCGACGTCGACGCCGAGCGCCTCGCGCAGCCCCGAACGGATGCTCCGCGCCGAGGCGTCGGGGTCCTCCGGCAGCAACAGCACGGTCTCGGAAGGGGTGTTGGAGGCGTCGACGCCGGCGGCGGCCATGACGAGCCCCTGCCGGTTCTCGACGATACGGAGGGTGCCGCGCCGCGCCACCACCCGTACGGTCTCGGCGTCTATCGCCTCCTCGCGGTCGTCGGCGGCGATCACCCGCCCCTCGGCCTTGCTCACGATCTTGGAGGTGACGAGCAGGACGTCACCGTCGACGAGCCCCGGCGAGACGGAGGCGATGAGCTTGGCCAGATCGTCCCCGGCCCCCACCTCGGGCAGCCCGTCCAGGGCCCAGACCCGATACGAAGGGGCAGACCCACCGGCGAAGGCCCCACCAGCAGGGGATCCACCGGCAGAGGGCTCACCAGCAGAGGAACCACCGGTGAAGGACCCGCCGTCAGAGGACCCACCAGCAGAGGGCCCGTCAGCAAAGGAGCCGTACGAAGACGGGCCGGTGGTCACCCGCGGACCTCCTCGGCGAGCGCCAGCGCCTCACGCGCCATCGCGGCCGTCGCCTCGACGTCCGTCATCATCAGCGGCACCGCCCGGCAGCGGATGCCCGCCGCCTCGACGTCCGCCACGGCGCCCGCGTCCACGGTGTCCACGAGCCAGCCGTCGACGAGTTCGGAGCCGTAGTGCAGGGCCACCGCCGTTGCCGTGGCCTCCACGCCGACCGCCGCGAGCACCTTGTCGGCCATGCCCCGCACCGGCGCGTCGCCCACGATGGGGGAGAGGCCCACGACCGGCGTCCCGGCGGCGCCGGCCGCGACGATCGCCTCGCGGATCCCGGGCACGGCCAGGATCGTCCCGACGCTCACCACGGGGTTGGACGGCGGGAAGAGGATGACGTCCGCCCCGGCGATCGCGTCGAGGACGCCCGGCGCGGGCTTCGCCGCCTCCGCGCCGACCGGCACGACGGCCTTCGCGTCCACGGAGGCGCGCAGCTTCACCCAGTACTCCTGGAAGTGCACGGCCCGCTGCTCGCCGTCGACCTCGATCGCGACGTGCGTTTCGACGCGGTCGTCGGACATGGGGATCAGCCGCACGCCTGGCTTCCAGCGGTCGCACAGCGCCTCGGTGACGGCGCTCAGCGGGTAGCCCGCGCCGAGCATCTGCGTCCGGACGATGTGGGTCGCGAAGTCCCGGTCTCCGAGGCCGAACCACTCGGGTCCGACGCCGTACGCCGCGAGCTCCTCCTTGACCGTGAAGGACTCGTCGAGGCGGCCCCAGCCCTGTTCCTCGTTGATGCCACCGCCGAGGGTGTACATCACCGTGTCCAGGTCGGGGCAGACCTTCAGCCCGAAGAGATGGATGTCGTCACCGGTGTTGCCGACGACCGTGATCTCCGCGTCCGGCGCGGCCTGCTTGAGGCCGCGAAGGAAGCGGGCACCACCGATGCCACCGGCCAGAACCACAATGCGCATGTCCAGCAGTCTGTCAGGCGACGACGACACCCGGGGCGGCCGGGGCGGCCGGGGCGCCGGGGGAGGGCGAACCGAGCGCGGCGGAGCCCGACGCGCACTGCGCCTGGACCGACTCGTGCATCGGCATGTCCGTCAGACCGGGGAAGTAGACGTGCAGGCTGACGGCCGGTTCGAGGGAGTCGTTGACGACCTCGTGGACGTACCCCGGCGCGAACACGCGCTGCGCGCCGCCGTCGAGCGTCCGCGCGCCCCGGTCCGTACGCTCCGTCAACCGGCCCTCCAGGACGGTCAGGACGCCGGAGGAGAGGCCGTGGTCGTGGAGCCCGCTGCCCTGGCCCGGCACCCAGGAGAGCAGCCACACCTCGTAGCCGGGGCCCGTGCGCAGCCGGTGGTACCAGCGGGTCGTGGCGTCGTACTCGACGTACGGGGCCCACTGGGAGCGGTCGTCGGCGATGGCGCGCGCGAGTCCGGCGAACTCGGCCACGGTTTCGGGGTGGGCGCGCTCGGGCTGGAGGAGGTGCGGGACCTCGAGGATGTCGCCGGCGATCTGAAGGTCGCTGTCCATGTTCATGGGTGGGGAGGTTCCTCAGCAGAAACAGAAGCGGTGGGGGTCGCGGAGATCAGTGACGCGAACGACGCGGTGACGCGAATGGCGCGATCAGGCGTGACGCGAAGTGACGCTGGGTGACGCTGGAGGGAAGAAGCTGGAGCTCGACGGCATCAACAGCTGGAACAACAACAGCAACAGCTGGCCTGGACAGCGCGGCGGAACCCACGGGCGTGGGTCGCGGCGGTCGCAGTGGTCGCTGGCATGCCACCAAAGGTGGCGGGAAGGGGACCCGACTGTCAACTCAATGCCCGATTTGGCGGTAATGTTTCACCTCATCCGGTTACAGTGCCCGGAGAAAGGTTTGTTCAGGTGCGGACCAGGAGAGATGGCGCTTCAACCGTGCTCGTAAACATGGCGGCGCCCACGCGGTGAGCCCTGGCTCGCTTGTCACTCTCCGTCACCGGAGTGTGTGATCCGGGTCGCTTCCATGGCTGGATCGCAACAAGATCCAAGTTTCGGACGTCCTTCCCTGCGAGGGGCCTGTGCGGTACGGCCAGACTGGCGGCATGTGTCACGTTTTTGGTGATTTGAACACTTTCCGCATAGGCTTGGTTCCGCAGAGTGAATACGGGGCCCAATAGCAGATCTCGGCTTGACTCGCACAGAGCACGAACTTGTAATTTCACTCGTGTCGTTCGGCCGGGTTCGGTAACGGCAACATCACGGGGACGCACAGAACAGACGAGGGGCGCACATGACCGAGTTGTTCCAGGAACTGCTGGTCGAGGACGCGGACGAGGAACTCGGCTGGCAGGAGCGCGCGCTGTGCGCCCAGACCGATCCCGAGTCCTTCTTCCCCGAGAAGGGCGGCTCGACCCGCGAGGCCAAGAAGGTCTGCCTCGCCTGCGAGGTCCGCTCCGAGTGCCTCGAATACGCCCTGCAGAACGACGAGCGGTTCGGCATCTGGGGCGGCCTCTCCGAGCGCGAGCGACGCCGCCTGAAGAAGGCCGCAGTCTGAGCCGGACCCGGTCCCGGGCCCCGGCCCGAACCCCCGCCGCGGAACGGCTCCCGAAGCCTTCCGGGCCCCGCGCGCGCAAGCGCGCGCACCAGGACATGACGAACGGTCCGCCCCCTGTGCTCCGTCCACAGGCGGCGGACCGTTCTGCGTGCTCTGTCCACAGGGCGGCGTCCACAGGCGCGGTCCACAGGGCGGACCGCTCCACGCACAGCCGTTAGTGTGGGCCTCCGTCCGAGACGCACCCCACGCCCCCCGCGGGCGACCCCGGCCGGAGGGCCCGTAGCTCGATGTCCTCAACTCCTGAGTTTCCGCGACACGTCGTCACCGCCGTGCTCGTCACCCACGACGGCGCCCGCTGGCTGCCGGACGCCCTCGCCGGGCTGCTCGCCCAGGAACGCCCCGTGCAGAACGTCGTCGCCGCCGACACCGGCAGCGCCGACGACTCCGCGCGGCTCGTCGCCGACGCCATCGGCCCCGACCGCGTCCTGCACCTCGCGCGCCGCACCGGCTTCGGCACCGCCGTCGAGGAGGCGGCCCGCACGGCCCCCGTCCTGGGACCCGAGGACCTGCCGTACCTGAAGCGCCCGAGCGGCTGGGACCCCGTCAGCCGGACGTGGAACGACGACGCCTACGACCTCCCGGAACTCCCGCACGGCGAACCGGTCCAGTGGCTCTGGCTGCTGCACGACGACTGCGCCCCCGAGCCCGGCGCCCTCGCCGAACTCCTGCGCGTCGCCGACTCCGACGCGTACGCCGCCGTCATCGGCCCCAAGCTGCGCGGCTGGTACGACCGCAAGCAGCTCCTCGAGGTCGGCGTCTCCATCGCCCACAGCGGCCGCCGCTGGACCGGACTCGACCGGCGCGAGCAGGACCAGGGCCAGCACGACCAGGTCCGCTCCGTCCTCTCCGTCTCCACCGCCGGCATGCTCGTCCGCCGCGACGTCTTCGAGGAGCTCGGCGGCTTCGACCGCCGCCTGCCCCTCATGCGCGACGACGTCGACCTCTGCTGGCGCGCCCACTCCGCGGGCCACCGCGTCCTCATCGCCCCCGACGCCGTCCTCCGGCACGCCGAGGCCTCCGCCCGCGAGCGCCGCACCGTCGACTGCGCCGGCCGCACGGCCGCCAGCCCGCACCGCGTCGACAAGGCGGGCGCCGTCTACGCGCTCCTCGCCAACACCCCGGGCCGCACCCTCTCGTACGTCCTCCTGCGCCTCGTCCTCAGCACCCTGGTCCGCACCCTCGCCTCGCTCGTCGGCAAGGTCCCCGGCCAGGCCGTCGACGAGGTCACGGGCCTCCTCGCCACCCTCCTGCGCCCCGAGAAGATCCTCGCCGCCCGCAAGCGCCGCAAGAACGCGGCCGTCGCGGCGAGCGAGCTCCGCCCCCTCTTCCCTCCGCCCGGCGCCACCGTCCGCGCCGCCGTCGAACAGCTCGCCGCCAACGTCGGCGGCTCCGAGGCCGACTCCGGCGGCTCCCGCCACGGCGTCGTCGAGTCGGGCCCCGGCGGCGACGACGCCGACTTCCTGGAGATCGAGCAGTTCGCCCGGCTCAAGAAGATCGCCCGCAAGCCCGGGCCCGTCCTCTTCGGCCTCCTGCTCCTCATCTCCCTCGTCGCCTGCCGCAACCTCTTCGCGGGCGGCTCGCTGGCCGGCGGCGCCCTGCTGCCCGCCCCCGACACCGTCTCCGACCTCTGGTCGCGGTACGCCGACGCCTGGCACGCCCTCGGCACCGGCGGCACCCAGACCGCCCCGCCCTACCTCGCCGTCCTGGCCGCGCTCTCCGCGGCCTTCCTCGGCTCCACGTCCACCGCGCTGACCCTGCTGCTCGTCTGCTCGGTCCCGCTGGCCGGCTTCACCGCGTACTTCGCCGCCCGCCCGATCGTCGAGTCCCGGCTCCTGCGCGCGTGGGGCGCCGTCGCGTACGCGTTCCTGCCCGCCGCCACCGGAGCCCTCGCCACCGGCCGGCTCGGCACCGCCGTCCTCGCGATCCTGCTCCCGCTGATCGCCCGCGCCGCCGTCGCCGCCCACGGCTTCAACCGGCCCGACCGCGGCAGCTGGCGCGCCACCTGGGCGTACGCCTTCCTGCTCACCTTCGCGACGGCGTTCACCCCGATCGTGTGGCCGCTCGCCGTCGTCCTCGGCATCGGCGTCCTCGCCGTCCACCGCACCGACATCACCGCGTACGGGCTCCGCTTCCTCGCCGCCGTCGGCACACCGGTCCTCGTCCTCGCGCCCTGGTCGCTGTCCCTGCTCACCGACCCCGCCGCCTTCCTGCGCGAGGCCGGTCTCGACGTCCGTACGGGCACGGCCACCGCGCTCGACCTGCTCGGGACGAGTCCCGGCGGCCCCGGCACCACCGGCGGCCTCCTCCTGATCGGCCTCGTCCTCGCGGCCCTGGCCGGGCTCCTGCGCGAGGAGCGCCGGTTCGCCGTCCTCGCCGCCTGGGCGGCGGCCCTCGCCGGACTCCTCTTCGCCGTCCTCTCCAACGGCGCGGGCGGCACCGGCTGGGCCGGCCCCGCGACCCTCGTCTACGGCGCCGCGCTCATCGCCGCCGGCATGATCGGCGCCGAGGGCGGCCGCACCCGCGTCGCCGCCCACGGCTTCGGCTGGCGCCAGCCCGTCGCCGCCCTCATCGCCCTCGCCTGCGCCGTCGGCCCCGCCGTCGCCGCCGCAGGCTGGATGATCGCCGGCGCCGACGGCCCGCTGACCCGGCGCGACCCGGTCCAGGTCCCGGCCTTCGTCGCCGAGGAGAGCGGCACCCGCGACCAGCCCCGCACCCTCGTCCTCGGCGGCACCTCGCCCGGCGAGGTCGCGTACACCCTGGTCCGCGGCTCCGGCGCCCGCCTCGGCGACGGCGAACTGACCGAGGCCGCCGAGACCGACCCGCGCCTCGACGAGGTCGTCGCCCATCTCGTGGCCGGTTCCGGCGCCGACCAGACCCAGGAGCTCAGCGGCTACGCGATCCGCTACGTCCTCGTACGGGACGGGGCGCCGCGCCAGATGAGCCGCGTCCTCGACACGACCCCCGGCCTGAGCCGCCTCAGCCAGCTCGACGGCAGCGCGCTCTGGCGCGTGGACCGCGAGATCGCCCGGATCATGATCGTCCCGCCGGCCGCGAAGACCGCGGACAGCGGGACGAGGACGGCCGACCCGGCCGGGGCCGCGAAGCCCGTCGCCGTCGCCGCGGGACCCGTCGAGGCGCACACCGACGTCCCGGCCGGCCCCGCGGGCCGCGTCCTGCGCGTCGCCGACCGCGCCGACGATGGCTGGACCGCCACCCTCGACGGCAAGGAGCTGACGAGGACCACCGTCGACGGCTGGGCCCAGGGCTTCGAACTCCCCGCCCAGGGCGGCCGCCTCGACCTCACGCACGACCAGCCGCTCAGCCGCACCGTGTGGACCTGGACGCAGATCGGCCTCGCCGTCGTCCTGCTCGTCCTCGCCCTGCCGGGCCGCCGCCGCGAGATCGACGACGACCTGCCCGAGGAGGAGCTCGCCATCCCCGCGCAGGCGACCGACGGCGACGGCCGCCGCGCGCGCCGCCTCCGCGCCGCCGCCGAGGCGGACGCCGCCGAGGGCGCCGGGCCCGAGACGCCGGACCAGGAGCAGATCCCGGCCCCGATTCCGGCCCCGATCCCGGAGCAGCAGGCGTACGAGCCGCAGGAACAGTCCTGGGACGGCGGCGGGTACGACCCGGCCTACGCCCAGACCGCCCAGCACCAGCCCGCCCATCACGAGGGCGAGGCCCAGGAGCAGGCGCAGGACCTGACACAGGCCCAGCCGTACGCGGACCAGGGCTACTACCAGGAGTACGCGGCCGACCCGTACCAGCAGCAGCCGTACGCGTACCCCCAGCAGGGCTACGACCAGCAGCCCCAGCAGTACGCCGACCAGGGCTACGACCAGCAGCCCCAGCAGTACGCCGACCAGGGCTACGACCAGCAGCCCCAGCAGTACGCCGACCAGGGCTACGACCAGCAGCAGTACGACCCCCAGGCCCCGACCCCGTACGAGCAGCAGCCCCAGCAGCAGTACGACCCCTACGCCTACGGCTACGAGTACCCCCAGGGGCACGAGACCGAGCAGCGTCCCGACGGGAGCAGCAACCAGTGAAGCGCACGACCCTCTCCCTGATCGCGGTCGCCACGGCCCTCGCCGCCGTCACCGGCTTCGCTGGCCTGACCACCCCGGACGGCGCCGCCGCCCCCGCCGCCAAGGCCCCCACCCGGCTGCCCGTGGAGCGCGCGGGCCTGGCCTGCCCGGCCCCCAGCACCTCGGAGGTGGCCGAGACCGTCTACACCTCGTACACCCCGACGGGGACGGCCGGCACGCCCGCGGCGGGCAGCTCCGCCGGCACCAAGGCGGAGCAGCCCACGGCCCAGTTGAGGCCGGCGGCGAGCGGGGCGACCCGCGGCGGCAGCTCGGGCGGCGGCAAGAAGAAGGCCACGGCCCCGAAGGCCCCCGCCACCGTCACGGCCCCCGGCAAGCCCGTGACAGCCGAGGCGAACGGCGGCGCCGCGCCCGCCCTCACCGGCACGGCGACCGGCACCCTCGCCCCCGGCTGGACCGTCCAGCAGACCACCCTCGTCACGGCGGGCGGCGCCCGCGGCCTCCTCGGCCTCAGCTGCGGCGCCCCCGACACCGACTTCTGGTTCCCGGCGGCCTCCACCGCCAAGGAGCGCCAGGACTACGTCCACCTCACCAACCCGGACGACACGGGCGCCGTCGTCGACATCGAGCTGTACGGCCCCGAGGGCGTCCTCAAGTCGCAGTTCACCGATGGCGTCCCGGTGCCTCCCCGCACCACGGTCCCGGTGCTCCTCTCCACCCTCACCGGTGAGGGTGCCCAGCGGGACGTCACCGTCCACGTCACCACGCGCAGCGGGCGCGTCGGCGCCGCCGTCGGCGCGGCCGACGAGAAGCTCGGCAGCGACTGGCTCGCCGCCGCGGCCGACCCGGCGCCCGCCGCCGTGCTCCCCGGCATCCCGGCCGACGCCACCTCCGTACGGCTCGTGGCCTTCGTGCCCGGCGCCGACGACGCCGACCTCAAGATCCAGCTGGCCTCCCCGACCGGCTCGTTCGTCCCCGCCGGCGCCGGCACCCTCCATGTGAAGTCCGGGATGACGGCCTCCGTCGACCTGCCCAACCTCACCCGGGGCCAGGTGGGCTCCCTGCTGCTCACCCCGAGCGACCCGAAGAAGCCGACCCCGGTCGTGGCCGCCCTCCAGGTCGTCCGCGGCAAGGGCGAGAACACCGAGATCGCCTTCATCCCGGCGACCGCGGCGATCTCCGCCCGCGCGACGGTCGCCGACAACCGCGCCAAGGCCTCGACGCTTGCCCTCACGGCGACCGGCGCCGACGCCCAGGTCAAGGTCACGGCCTCGGCGGGCTCACAAGGGGGAACGCCGGTGTCGAGGACGGTCACCGTCAAGGCGGGGACGACCACGGCCCTGACCGACCTGGTCCCCGAAGGCCTCAAGGGCGCCTACGCGCTGACCGTGGAACCGGTCTCGGGCGACAAGGTCCACGCGGCGCGGATGCTGGCCGTGCCGGAGGACGGCGTGCAGATGTTCACGGTCCAGCCCCTCGTCGACGACCGGGGCACGGTCGAGGTCCCGACCGCCCGCCAGGACCTCAAGGTCCTCGGGGACTGAGCAGACAAGGGGAAGGCCCCGTAGGGTGGTTCCGCCACCCTCACGGGGCCTTCCCCATGTGGCCTGCCTTTACGGGGCGGCGCGGGAGATGCGGTCCTGCCCGTCCGGGCGGGTCGGGGAAGTCAGTCCGGCCCGTACGGGGAAGGGCGGGGAAGTCAGTCTGGCCCGTCCGGGCGGGTCGGGGAAGTCAGTCCGGCCCGTACGGGGGAGTGCGCGGGAGTCAGTCCTGCCCGTACCGGGGATCGACCGACTCGGGGGAGAGCCCGAGGAGCTCGGCGACCTGCTCCACGACCACCTCGTGGACGAGGAGCGCGCGCTCGTCGCGGCTCTTCGAGCGGATCTCGACCGGCCGCCGGTAGACGACGACCCGGGCCGGCTCGCCCTTCTCGGCGGGCGCCGAACCGCCCAGCGGCACCGTCTCGCCCGGCACGGGCGGCGGCACCTCCATCACGAGGAACTCGATGTCCGCGAGCTGCGGCCAGTGCCGTTCGAGGCGCTCCACCGAATCCAGCACCAGATCGCGGAAGGTGTCGGCCCGGCTCGTGGAGAGCGGCACCTGAGGCGGGGCGACCGGGCCCCGCATCCCGCGCCCGTGACGGTCGCGGCGGCGGACCCGAGGCTCCGCCGGGGGCTCCGTGGAGGGGTGCGAGGGGTTCGGCGGCACAGGACTGTCCATCACTGACGCAGCGTAACCCTCCTCGGTGATTCCGCACCGTGGCGGATCCTCGCCAGGTGCCCCCGCGTCCCCACCCTCACTGTCGAAACCTGAACATTCCGGCCAACCGTGCGCCTGATTCGACAGCGTGTCGCGATCGGCCATCTGGCCGTGGTTGACCGGATTTGTATCCCCGACTGTCCGGATCGCCTCCTGCCCCCCTCGCCGTACGCCCCCTCCCCCGCAGGTCAGCACCGCCGCCGCGGGAAAGCGGGTGTCGGAGGTCACAGCGCGACACGGGCGAGTGACCTGAGGGAGAGTCGTCGCGGCCCGGTCAAGAGTGCGGTACCGTCCAACGTCGTGAGCCCTGTACGTCGCTGTTCGCGCACCGCGTGCGGCCGCCCTGCCGTCGCGACACTGACGTACGTCTATGCCGACTCGACTGCGGTCCTCGGCCCGCTCGCCACCTACGCCGAGCCCCACTGCTACGACCTGTGCGCCCCGCACAGCGAGCGCCTCACCGCGCCGCGCGGCTGGGAGGTGGTGCGGCTCACCGACGGTTCCGCACCGGCCCGTCCCAGCGGCGACGATCTCGAAGCCCTGGCCAACGCGGTACGGGAGGCGGCCCGCCCCCAGGAGCGCGCTGCCGAGCCCGGTGGCAAGGGCGGCGGAGGCCGTGGCGGGGACCCCATGGAGGTCGGCCGCCGCGGGCACCTCAGGGTGCTCCGTTCGCCCGACAACTGACGCCAACCGGCCACCGTCGGCGTACCCCCGATCCGCTCCGGGTAGTTTTGGCGTTCCTACACGCGCCGCACACGCGTGCCGAGAACTCAGGAGGGTGATCCGTGACTGCCGATCTGTCGCAGATCGTGAAGGCGTACGACGTCCGCGGAGTGGTACCGGACCAGTGGGACGAGGAGCTCGCGGAGCTCTTCGGCGCCGCCTTCGTACGGGTGACGGACGCGGACGCGATCGTCGTCGGCCACGACATGCGGCCCTCGTCGCCCGGTCTCTCGGCCGCCTTCGCGCGTGGCGCGTCCCGCCTCGGCGCCGACGTCACCCTCATCGGGCTCTGCTCCACCGACCAGCTGTACTTCGCCTCGGGAAGCCTCGGCCTCCCGGGCGCGATGTTCACGGCCTCCCACAACCCGGCCCAGTACAACGGCATCAAGATGTGCCGCGCCGGCGCCGCCCCCGTCGGCCAGGACACCGGCCTCGCCGACATCCGCGCCCTCGCCGAGCGGTGGACGGAGACGGGCGCCCCCGAGGCCGCCGCCACCCCCGGCACGATCACCGAGCGCGAGACCCTCGACGACTACGCCGCCCACCTCACGGGCCTGGTCGACCTCACCGGGATCCGCCCCCTGAAGGTCGTCGTCGACGCGGGCAACGGCATGGGCGGCCACACCGTCCCCACGGTCTTCGACGGCCTCCCGCTCGACACCGTCCCGATGTACTTCGAGCTCGACGGCACCTTCCCGAACCACGAGGCCAACCCCCTCGACCCGAAGAACATCGTCGACCTCCAGGCCCGCGTCCTCGCCGAGGGCGCCGACCTCGGCCTCGCCTTCGACGGCGACGCCGACCGCTGCTTCGTCGTCGACGAGCGCGGCGAGCCGGTCTCCCCGTCCGCGATCACGGCCCTCGTCGCCGCCCGCGAGCTCGCGAAGAACCCCGGCGGAACGATCATCCACAACCTGATCACCTCCTGGTCCGTGCCCGAGGTCGTCCGCGAGAACGGCGGCGCCCCCGTCCGTACCCGCGTCGGCCACTCCTTCATCAAGGAGGAGATGGCCAAGACCGGCGCCATCTTCGGCGGCGAGCACTCGGCGCACTACTACTTCAAGGACTTCTGGAACGCGGACACGGGCATGCTCGCCGCGCTCCACGTCCTCGCGGCCCTCGGCGGCCAGGAGGGCACCCTCTCCGACCTCGTCTCCGCCTACGACCGCTACGCCTCATCGGGCGAGATCAACTCCACGGTCGCCGACCAGACGGCCAGCACGGCGAAGGTCAGGGCGACGTACGCCGCCGTGGACGGGGTCACCTTCGACGACCTCGACGGCCTCACGGTCACCGCCGCCGACTGGTGGTTCAACCTCCGCGCCTCCAACACCGAGCCGCTGCTCCGCCTCAACGTCGAGGCCCGCGACGAGGCCACCATGACCAAGGTCCGCGACGAGGTCCTGGCCCTGGTCCGGGCGACCGTCTGACACCACCCCGCCGGGGAACGGACGGCACGGCCGCCGAGCCGCGCCCCCCGTCCCCCGGCGGTAGGCTGACCTGGCCCGTAGGGCAGCACCACCACCGTTTGTTCGAAGGGACACCCCATGCCGCTCGAAGCCGGCCTCCTGGAGATCCTGGCGTGCCCCGCGTGCCACGCTCCGCTGAACGACCGCACGGCGGACGAGACCCCCGAACTGGTCTGCACCGGCACGGACTGCGGCCTCGCGTACCCGGTCCGAGACGGCATCCCGGTCCTCCTCACCGACGAGGCCCGCCGCCCGGCCTGACCCACCGGTGCTCCCCGCCCCGAGCCCCCCGAC
Organism: Streptomyces sp. NPDC055103; assembly: GCF_053607625.1. Taxonomy (NCBI): domain Bacteria; kingdom Bacillati; phylum Actinomycetota; class Actinomycetes; order Kitasatosporales; family Streptomycetaceae; genus Streptomyces; species Streptomyces sp. NPDC055103. Next base: position 5,841 of record NZ_JBSGTX010000082.1, on the reverse strand, counting down.
ACCCGGCCCCGGAACACACCAGACACCCCGGGGGCCGGGCCACGGAACGACGCCTCCGCGCACGATCCACCGCACGGTGCCGTCGGGCACGGGCGACCGGGCGACGCCGGCCCCGCTGACAGGGGGGCGCAGCGCGCTGTCGGGCGAACGACGCACCGCCACGCCGCCCGGCCGAGAGGCCGCGACGAGCCTCCCGCACCGCCCGGGGCGACGCAGCCGGGAGCGCGCCGCGGCACCCCCACGCGGTCACCCCCACCGGGCCACTACCCCGGACCGACCCTCGCCCGCCCTGCGGCGCGATGCCCCGCAGCCGCAGGGAGCCCCGTCCGCCCGTCGTCCCACGGACGGCGGACCGCCGAAGCAGCCTGCTCCACGACGAGCCGAGGGCACCGCCGCCGGACCCGGCAGCTCGCCCGAGGCGACGACCGAGGCGACGACCGAGGCCGACGGCGGTCCGACGGCAACGGACGGTCCGAGCCCCGGGCCTTCCCGTCCTTCGCACCCGGAGGACTCGCCGCCGACGGCGGGTACCACTCCCGGGAGGACCCGCACCTCTGTCATCCCAGCCGCACGGGTGGTGCGGATGGGAACACCAAAAGCCCTGCCGAAGGCAGGGCACACCACCACCCCCCGCCCGAAGACACCCCGCACCCACCCGGGAGGCACCGCCACATGCTCGACGAGACCCTCCTCGACGCACCGGACGCCCTCGCCCTGGCCGACCGCCGCGGCCTCCTCCGCGGCGCCGCCGAAGCAGGCGCCCGGGTACGGACGGCCGCCCGCCACGCCAGCGAGGCCGGCATCGCCGACCTGCGCCCCGAGGGCCGCCCCCGCGCGGTCCTCGTCGCGGGCCCCGGCACCGCCGCCGCGGGCGTCGCGGACCTGATCGGCGCCCTCGCCGGAGCCTCCGCCCCCGTCGTACGGCTCCAGCCGACCGGCGTCGCCCCCGCGGCGGGCGCACTGCGCTGGGCCCTGCCCGGCTGGGCGGGCTCGGTGGACCTGCTCCTGCTGCCCACCACCGACGGCTCGGAACCGGGCCTCGCGCTCCTCGCCGAGCAGGCGTACCGCCGCGGCATCACGGTCGCCGCCGTCGCCCCCAAGGCCTCCCCGCTCGCCGAAGCGGTCGTCGGCTCGCACGGCCTGTTCGTCCCGATGGCCACCACCCCGAACGAGGCGCCCGACGAGTACGCGGAGAGCCTCGCGGCGAGCCCCGGCGCCCTGTGGGCGCTGTTCACCCCACTGCTCGCGCTCCTCGACCGGGTCGGCCTGATCGAGGCGCCGCCGGAGGCCCTGGAGAAGGTCGCCGACCGCCTCGACCGGACCGCCGAGCGCTGCGGCCCGGCCATCGCCACGTACAGCAACCCGGCCAAGACCCTCGCCGCCGAACTCGCCGACTCGCTCCCGCTGATCTGGACCGAGGGCAACGCGGCGGGCCCCGCGGGCCGCCGCTTCGCGAGCGTCCTCGCCGAGCTCGCGGGCCTGCCCGCGCTCGCGGCGGAACTCCCCGAGGCCCTCCCCGCGCACGGCGTGCTGCTCGCGGGCGACTACGCGGCCGGCGCCGACCCCGACGACTTCTTCCGCGACCGGGTGGAGGAGCCGCAGGCCCTGCGCGCCAGGGTCGTCCTGCTGCGCGACAGGCCGGCCGACGGCCTGACCGCGGCCCCGGCGGCGAGGGAGCTGGCCCTCGGCCACGAGACGGCGATCAGCGAACTGGAACCGGAGGAGGGCGGCGACCTGGAGACCCTGGCCGAACTGCTCGCCGTGACCGACTTCGCTGCCGTCTACCTCGCCCTGGCGACCCCGGGCCGCCCGGACCACGGCCCCCACTGAGACGCGACCCACCGCACCACCGCACCACACCGCAAACCCCACCGCACCACCCACCGCGTCCATCACCCCGTCACCACCCCACCCCCCACCCCTTCACCCACCCGTCATCCGCCCCCTGTCACCTGTCATCCGACACCCCTCACCATCCGTCACCACCCCGAGGAGCTGGCAGGCACCATGGACCGCCTCGTCAACACCGTCCGCCCCTACGCCTGGGGGTCCCCGACGGCCATCCCCGCACTCCTCGGCACCGCCCCGACCGGCGAACCCCAGGCCGAGATGTGGATGGGCGCCCACCCCGGCGCCCCCTCCCGCACCGAGCGCGGCCCGCTCAACGACCTGATCGACGCCGACCCCGTACGCGAACTGGGCGCCCCCGCCGTCGAGAAGTTCGGCCCGCGCCTCCCCTTCCTGCTCAAGGTCCTCGCCGCCGGAGCCCCGCTCTCCCTCCAGGTCCACCCCGACCTGGACCAGGCCCGCGCCGGCTTCGCCGCCGAGGAGGCCGCGGGCATCCCCGTCGACGCCCCGCACCGCACGTACAAGGACGCGAACCACAAGCCCGAACTGATCTGCGCCCTCACCCCCTTCGAAGGACTGTGCGGCTTCCGCGCCCCCACCGAGGCCGCCGACCTCATCGCCGCGCTGGGCGTCGACTCCCTCAAGCCGTACGTGGACCTCCTCCACGCCCACCCCGAAGAGGCGGCACTCCGCGAGGTCCTGACGGCCCTGCTGACCGCCGACCGCGAGGAGATGGCGGACACCGTCGCCGAGGCCGCCGCGGCCGCCGACCGCCTGGGCGGCGCCCACCAGCCGTTCGCGACCCTCGCCCACCACTACCCGAGCGACCCCGGCGTCATCGCCGCCATGTTGCTCAACCACGTCCTGCTCCAGCCCGGCGAGGCGCTGTACCTGGGCGCGGGCGTCCCGCACGCCTATCTCGACGGCATGGGCGTCGAGATCATGGCCAACTCCGACAACGTGCTGCGCTGCGGCCTCACCCCCAAGCACGTCGACGTCCCCGAACTCCTGCGGGTCGTCCGCTTCGAGCCCCACGACCCCGGCGTCCTGCGCCCCGAGGCCTCCCCCTCGGGGGAGGAGGTCTACGACACCCCGATCGACGAGTTCCGCCTCTCCCGTCTCGTACGGGCGGAGGGCGCCGCCCCGACCGACGTCACCGCCCCCACACCGCAGATCCTGCTCGCCGTCGCGGGCCGCCCCAAGGCCGGCGAAGTCACCCTCTCCCGCGGGGAGTCCGTCTTCGTACCGGCGGGCGAGAAGACCGAGCTGTCCGGAGCGGGCACGGTCTTCCGCGCGACCGTCGTGGCCTGATGCGAGAATGACCGGCCGAACCTCGGTGACAGAGCCGGAGCATCGACGAAGGGACCTCGTACACCCATGAGCGCGTCAGGCGGAACCAAGGCGATCGTGGCGGCACTTGCCGCCAATCTCGCGATCGCGGTAGCCAAGTTCGTGGCGTACCTCTTCAGTGGGTCGTCCTCGATGCTCGCGGAGAGCGTGCACTCGCTCGCCGACTCCGGCAACCAGGGCCTGCTGCTCCTCGGCGGCAAGAAGGCCCAGCGCGAGGCGACCCCGCAGCACCCCTTCGGCTACGGCCGTGAGCGCTACATCTACGCCTTCCTCGTCTCGATCGTGCTCTTCTCCGTCGGTGGCATGTTCGCCATCTACGAGGGCTACGAGAAGATCAAGGACCCGCACGCCATCGAGGCCTGGTACTGGCCGGTCGGCGTCCTCGTCTTCGCGATCATCGCCGAGTCCTTCTCCTTCCGCACGGCCATCAAGGAGTCGAACGAGGTCCGCGGCGGCCTCTCCTGGAAGGAGTTCGTCCGCCGGGCGAAGGCCCCCGAGCTCCCCGTCGTCCTCCTGGAGGACCTCGGCGCCCTCGTCGGTCTCGTACTCGCCCTCGCCGGCGTCGGCCTCGCCCTCGGCACCGGCAACGGCGTCTGGGACGGCATCGGCACCCTCTGCATCGGCGTCCTGCTCATCGTCATCGCGATCGTGCTCGCGGCCGAGACCAAGTCGCTGCTCCTCGGCGAGTCCGCCGGTGTCGACGAGGTCAAGAAGATCGAGGCGGCCGTCGTCGACGGCGACACCGTCACCCGCCTCATCCACATGCGCACGCTCCACCTCGGCCCCGAGGAGCTCCTGGTCGCGGCCAAGGTCGCCGTCCGCCACGACGACACAGCGACCGACGTGGCCAACGCCATCAACGCCGCCGAGGAGCGCATCCGCGCTGCCGTCCCGATCGCCCGGGTGATCTACCTGGAGCCGGACGTCTACAGCGAGCCCGCGGCCGCGGCCGGCGAGAACCCGGCCAAGACCCTGGGCGGCTCCGCCCACTGACCCACCCGCGCGGGCCACTGGCCCCGCCACCACCACCAGGCCCCCGAGACCTCCCGGTCCCGGGGGCTTCGTGGTGCCGCGCCGAGTGGATCAGGCCAGAACGGGCCACGGCTGGCCAGAACTGACGTGAACCGGCCCGAACTGCCCCCGACGCGGACTGTGGGCCGCCGCACCGATCGGTGTAGATTCGAGATCAGCCAGACGTCGCTGCTGATGGCGGTCGGGCGGTCCAGCGGACCGGCCGAGGGAGAGAGGGCCTCCGACGACGGCACCGTGGAACCGCCCGGGCATTCGTGTGCCCAGGGCCCTCCCGTGGTGCCCAGGCGCCAACCGACCCTCGCACTCCCACCACACGAGGAGCAGCACAGTCATGACGACTGCCGCCCATCAGGACTTCAAGGTCGCCGACCTCTCCCTCGCCGTCTTCGGCCGCAAGGAGATCACCCTCGCCGAGCACGAGATGCCCGGCCTGATGTCGATCCGCCGCGAGTACGCCGAGCAGCAGCCGCTCGCCGGCGCCCGCGTCACCGGCTCCCTGCACATGACCGTGCAGACCGCCGTCCTCATCGAGACGCTCGTCGCGCTCGGCGCCGAGGTCCGCTGGGCCTCCTGCAACATCTTCTCCACCCAGGACCACGCCGCCGCGGCCATCGCCGTCGGCCCGAACGGCACCCCGGAGAACCCCCAGGGCGTCCCGGTCTTCGCCTGGAAGGGCGAGACCCTGGAGGAGTACTGGTGGTGCACGGAGCAGGCGCTGACCTGGCCGAACACGCCCACCGGCGGCCCGAACATGATCCTCGACGACGGTGGTGACGCCACCCTCCTCGTCCACAAGGGCGTCGAGTTCGAGAAGGCCGGCTCCGCCCCGGACCCGTCCACCGCGGACAGCGAGGAGTACGGCCACATCCTCCGTCTCCTCAACCGCACCCTCACCGAGAACCCGCAGAAGTGGACCCAGCTGGCGTCCGAGATCCGCGGCGTGACCGAGGAGACCACGACGGGCGTCCACCGCCTGTACGAGATGCACCGTGACGGCGCGCTGCTCTTCCCGGCGATCAACGTGAACGACGCCGTGACGAAGTCGAAGTTCGACAACAAGTACGGCTGCCGCCACTCCCTCATCGACGGCATCAACCGCGCCACCGACGTCCTCATCGGCGGCAAGACCGCCGTCGTCTGCGGCTACGGCGACGTCGGCAAGGGCTGCGCCGAGTCCCTCCGCGGCCAGGGCGCGCGCGTCATCATCACCGAGATCGACCCGATCTGCGCGCTCCAGGCGGCCATGGACGGCTACCAGGTCACGACCCTCCAGGACGTCGTCGAGACCGCCGACATCTTCATCACCACGACCGGCAACAAGGACATCATCATGGCCGCCGACATGGCCAAGATGAAGCACCAGGCCATCGTCGGCAACATCGGCCACTTCGACAACGAGATCGACATGGCCGGCCTCGCCAACACCCCGGGCGTCGTCAAGGACGAGGTCAAGCCGCAGGTCCACACCTGGACCTACCCCGACGGCAAGGTCCTGATCGTCCTCTCCGAGGGCCGTCTGCTGAACCTCGGCAACGCGACCGGCCACCCCTCCTTCGTCATGTCGAACTCCTTCGCGGACCAGACGCTGGCCCAGATCGAGCTCTTCACGAA
>NZ_JBSGTX010000081.1:0-35958 GCF_053607625.1 Streptomyces sp. NPDC055103 | reverse complement strand
GCCGGGGTCCCCCTCCTCAGTGGAGGGGGACCCCGGCTGTCTTCGTCCGTCCCGACAGTCGCTCTAGGAAGCGCCGGGGTCGCGGTGGTGGGCGGCGATGCCGAAGCGGTGCTGTTCGCCCGTGGCGGAGTCGACCGGCCGCAGGGCGGAGACCGAGCTGATCACCCGCTCCTCCGCCGGCTCGCCCGCCGTCTCCAGAACCTCCAGGTCAGCGGCCGAGACCAGGGCGACGAGCGGCTTCCCGTGGCGGGTGACGACCACGCGCTCACCGCCGTACACGACGCGGTTGATCAGGTCGGCGAGCTCAGCCCGCGCTTGCGTCACCGGGATCTCGTAGGTCATGCTCCCCATCTTACGGGCTGTACGTCCTGTACATTTTTTACAGACAAACCCCTGGAGGTGCCCAGCCATGGACGCTCGCTACGTCCTGCCCGAGTTCACGGAGCGGACCAGCTTCGGGACCCGGACCCTCGACCCGTACTCGAAGCTCCTCGAAGCCCGGATCGTCTTCCTCGGCACCACGGTCGACGAGACCTCGGCCAACGACGCCATCGCGCAGTTCCTCTACCTCGACCACGCCTCTCCGGGCCAGGACATCTCCCTCTACATCAACTCCCCCGGCGGCTCCATCAGCGCCATGACCTCCCTCTACGACACGATGCGGACGCTCTCCTCCGACGTGGAGACCACCTGCCTGGGCCAGGCCGCCTCCACCGCGGCCGTCCTGCTCGCGGCCGGCACCCCGGGCAAGCGCCTGATCCTGCCCGGCGCCCGGGTCACCCTCCAGCAGCCGACCCTGGACGAGCCCGTCCAGGGACAGCTCAGCGACCTCGACCTCCAGGCGCGCGAGCTGCTGCGCCTGCGGGAGCTGGTCGCCGGGATGCTCGTCGAACACACCGGACAGGACCGGGAGCGGATCGACGCCGACATCGACCGCCTCACCGTCCTGGACGCCGAGGCGGCCGTCGCGTACGGCCTGGCCGACCACGTCGTCACGAGCCGGCGCGCCGCCGCCGGCGGCGCGGCCTGGTGAACCGGCCGTGCCCCCCGAGCTGCCGCCACTGCCGGCCCTGACCCGGGCCGAGGGTGAACTCGTCGACGCGTACCTCGAAGTCGTCGACCTCCTAGGGAAGATCAATCCATCCAGAGGCATGCATACCTATGGGGCGTTGCGTGCGGCCCAGGCCCTGGTGGGACGTGCGGAGGCGCTGCGCGAGGCGCTGAATCTCATGCATATGCGGGGTGAGAGCGAGGTCCACGCGGACACATTGGCGCGCGCCTTAAGGGTGTTGGACGGAGAGCGCAGGACCGGCCGCGTCACCGTCCCCCGCACTCGGGCGAGTTGACATATCCGCGTGTCGTGTCGAGGTCCGGTCGGCCGACACGGACCGCAGATTCCCTCCCCCGTTCGGCGTAGTCGACGAGTCGACATATGAAGCGGGCGAGTTGCGCAACAGGTGTACGCATTTGGCGGAATCGAACGTTCCATCGCTGGTACGCGGCTCGTAGGCCAAACCTCCGAAGATCACAAAGGCGGTCTGTCCACCCGAATGGATCAGTCGTGAGGAGCCTCACATATCGCCGTTTCAGCTCGGTTTTCGCCCATGGCGTGGGTCAAGATCCGTGTCGACGACAAGCCCCCGCCACCGCGGCGGGGCGGTCCGGGCGGACGCCGAGTCCTGCCGCTGTCCCGGACGTCTGGTCGACAGGAGTGGATCGGCAGGAGTGGAGGACCCAATCAGTACGGGATGTTCGCGCCGCTTCCGCGGCGGGGCCGTTCCTTGGGGTGAAGCCGCAGCCGCGGCCGGGCATCTTCGCCAGCCCGAACCCGACAGGTCATCCTTCGCAGGCGGCTGACGAAGGGTTGCGCATGACCGCGCAGATGCATGTCCCGTCCCTGCTGTCCCGGGCCGGAGCCGTCTCGGCTCTCACCCTCGCCGCCGTCGGCGGCACGCTGTTCGCACCAGGTGCGGCGACGGAGGCCCAGGCAGCGACGACACACGCGAACAAGGCACTGAGCGTCGCCGCGTCCAAGAAGGGCTCGCCCTACCGGTACGGATCCGCCGGACCCACCCGGTTCGACTGCTCCGGTCTGACGCTCTACGCCTACAACAAGGCGGGCAAGTCGCTGCCCCGCACCGCGCAGCAGCAGTACAACAAGACCCGGCACATCTCCTCGTCCAGCCGGCAGAAGGGGGACCTGGTCTTCTTCCACTCCGGTGGGAGGGTGTACCACGTCGGCATCTACGCCGGCAGCGGCAAGATCTGGCACTCGCCCAAGACGGGCTCCTGGGTGAAGCTCGACAAGATCTGGTCGTCGAAGGTCTACTACGGCCGCGTCCGGTGACGGAACCCGGGCGCTGACCCTTGCCGAGGGAGGGGCGCGGTGGCGCCGCCGCACCCCTCACGGCCGGGGCAGCACCCTCTCGGTGGCCCTGTGCGGCCCGGGCGTCGAGGTCGGTGTCCCCGACCCGCAGGACCCCACCCGCCGGCAGGCTCGTACTCCGGCCGAGGTCAACCCCTTTTACTGGGCGCGGCACTTCGCCGGTGGCGCCTGGCCCTCACAGGAGCTGCACGCCGGCTGAGCCGGTCGGTACGGGGGCGGGGGCCCACGGCAGCGTGATCCAGACCGTCTTGCCGCCCTCCTCGGTCGGCGTGACCGAGAGCCGGCCGCCGGCCTCCGCCGCGAGGACGCGGATGATGACCATGCCGCGCCCGTTGTCCTGCTGGACCGCCGCCGGAAGTCGGCGCGGCCAGCGGGGATGGCTGTCGGTCACGCCGATGTACAGGCGTTCCTCCCGCTCCAGCCGGAGGTCGACCGTGAAGGTGGGCGACTGCCCGAACGTGTGCTGGACGGCGTTGGTCGCCAGTTCCGAGACGATGAGCCGGATAGAGTCCGCGATCTCCGCGCCGCCGTCGAGCCCCCAGTCCCCCAGGACGTCCACGGCGAATCTGCGTGCCGTGGGAACCGAGGCGGGATCGCTCGGCAGAGTGACGGATGCTTCCTGCTGGTCTGCCATGGCGGCGCTGTCCCTTTCCCGCCGGGGACACCACCCCGGATTGCGCTTCGCGTCAGAGTGCCACCGATCGTGCCGCCCCGTACGGCCTTCCACCACGATATGTGCACATCTATCGCCCGAAGCGGTGAACTCTGCTGTCCGGAAACGCTCTTGGATGGCGGAGACGATGCCGTCAGAGGGCCGCGGGCGCGGTGCGCAGGATCGTCTCCACCGCCCCGTGCAGCTCGGCGTCCGTCAGGTCGGCGCGGGCCGTGAGCCGGAGCCGCGAGATGCCGTCCGGCACGGACGGGGGCCGGAAACACCCGACCGCCAGGCCCTGTTCGCGGCAGTCGGCCGCCCAGCGCAGCGCCGCCTCGGGCGAGGGGGCGCGCACCGAGACGACGGCAGCGTCCGGTCGCGCCGCGGTCAGTCCGGCCGCCGTGAGGAGCTCGTACAGGGTGGTGGCGACGGTCCGCGCCCGCTCGGCGAGTGCCGGTTCGGCGGCGATCAGCCGCAGGCTCGCGAGCGCGCCGCCCGCGGCGGCCGGGGCGAGCCCGGTGTCGAAGATGAAGGTGCGCGCCGCGTTCACCAGGTGCTCGACGACCCGGGCGGGTCCGAGGACGGCGCCGCCCTGGCTGCCCAGGGACTTGGAGAGGGTGAGGGTGGCGACGACGTCCTCGTCGCCCGCGAGGCCCGCCTCGTGCAGGGCGCCCCGCCCGCCGGCGCCGAGGACACCGAAGCCGTGGGCGTCGTCGACGACGAGCCCGGCGCCGTGCGCGCGGCAGACGTCGGCGAGCTCCGGGAGCGGCGCCTTGTCCCCGTCGACGGAGAAGACGGAGTCGCTGACCACGAGCGCCCGGTGCTCCGGACGCGCCTCCAGGGTCTTGCGTACGGCATCAGGGTCGGCGTGCGGCACGACGGCCGTCTCGGCGCGCGCGAGCCGGCAGCCGTCGACGATCGAGGCGTGGTTGGAGGCGTCCGAGACGATCAGCGAGTCCCGGCCGCCGAGCGCGGTGAGCGCGGCCAGGTTCGCCGCGTAGCCGGAGGAGAAGACGAGGGCCGCCTCGAAGCCGCAGAACTCGGCGAGTTCGCGTTCGAGCCGGGTGTGCAACCGGGTCGTGCCGGTGACGAGCCGTGAACCGGTGGCGCCCGCGCCCCAGCGCCTCGCCGCCTCGGCCGCCGCCTCGGTGACGTCCGGGCGTCGGGTGAGTCCCAGGTAGTCGTTGCTCGCCAGGTCGAGGAGCTCCGACTCGGCCGCCCGGGGCCGCAGCGTACGGACGAGACCGGCCTCCGCCCGGCGGCGCGCCTCGGCGTCGGTCCAGTCGAACGCGGTCCGGCGCGGGCCCTGGGCCCGGGCGTCGTCGGCCTGTGGCATGCGGCGATCCTTTTGTAGGCAGCGCACAGACCCTAACCGGAGTATGCCGAGGTCGGGATGTGGCCATCCACACACCTCGTTCGGCGGCGTTTGTTCGGTTCCTCCTTGGCCCGGGGGCGGACCGTAGGCAAGGATCAACCCTTATGGACCTGCTGAACACGCTGGTGGAGAAGGGGCTGCGGCGCGAGCTGCCGACCCGTGAAGAAGCGCTCGCCGTACTGGCGACCTCCGACGACGAACTGCTCGACGTGGTGGCGGCCGCCGGCAAGGTGCGCCGTCAGTGGTTCGGGCGGCGCGTGAAGCTGAACTACCTCGTCAACCTGAAGTCGGGGCTGTGCCCCGAGGACTGCTCGTACTGTTCGCAGCGGCTGGGTTCCAAGGCCGAGATCCTCAAGTACACGTGGCTGAAGCCGGACGAGGCGTCCCAGGCCGCCGCGGCCGGTGTCGCCGGCGGCGCCAAGCGCGTCTGCCTGGTGGCGAGCGGTCGCGGCCCGACGGACCGGGACGTCGAGCGGGTCGGCAGGACCATCGAGGCGATCAAGGAGCAGAACGAGGGCGTCGAGGTGTGCGCCTGCCTCGGCCTGCTCTCCGACGGTCAGGCGGAGCGCCTGCGGGACGCCGGCGCCGACGCGTACAACCACAACCTGAACACGTCGGAGGCGACGTACGAGGGGATCACCAAGACCCACACGTACGCCGACCGGGTGGACACCGTGCAGAAGGCGCACGCCGCCGGTCTCTCGGCCTGTTCCGGGCTCATCGCGGGCATGGGCGAGACCGACGAGGACCTCGTCGACGTCGTGTACGCGCTGCGCGACCTCGACTCCGACTCGGTGCCGGTCAACTTCCTCATCCCCTTCGAGGGCACGCCGCTCGCCAAGGAGTGGAACCTCACCCCGCAGCGCTGTCTGCGGATCCTCGCGATGGTGCGCTTCGTCTGCCCCGACGTCGAGGTGCGGATCGCGGGCGGCCGTGAGGTGCACCTGCGCTCGATGCAGCCGCTGGCGCTGAACATCGCGAACTCGATCTTCCTCGGCGACTATCTGACGAGTGAGGGCCAGGCCGGCCAGGCCGACCTCGACATGATCGCGGACGCGGGCTTCGAGGTGGAGGGAGCGGGCACGACGACGCTGCCCGCGCACCGGGCGGACGCGCTCGCGGCGGCGGGTGCGGCGGCGGCCGGCGGCTGCGGTGCGCACGCCCCGGCGGAGGGCGCGGGCTGTGGCTCCGCCGGCGGGGGCTGCGGCCCCTGCGGCGGTCACACGGCGCCTGCCCCGGAGGCCGTGGAGCCCGCCGCGGCCGAGACCTCGGCGAACACCGCCAGGACCGACCTGGTGGCGGTCCGTCGCCGGGGCGCCGGCACGGACCTCGCGCCGAATGCGTAACGACGAACTCCTCGCCCTGGACCGGGCGCACGTCTGGCACCCGTACGGCCCCATGCCGGGCCGTACGGACCCGCTCGTCGTCGCGTCCGCGTCGGGGGTACGGCTGCGGCTCGCCGAACCCGCCGGGGGACAGGCCGAGTTGATCGACGGCATGTCCTCCTGGTGGTCGGCGGTCCACGGCTACAACCACCCGGTGCTCAACGAGGCGGCGCGCGGGCAGCTCGACCGGATGAGCCACGTCATGTTCGGCGGGCTCACCCACGAACCGGCCGTCCGGCTCGCCGCCCGCCTCGTCGAGATCACCCCCGAGCCCCTGCGCCACGTCTTCCTCAGCGACTCGGGTTCGGTCGCCGTCGAGGTCGCCGCCAAGATGTGCCTCCAGTACTGGCGCTCGGTCGGCCGGCCCGGCAAGCAGCGGCTCCTCACCTGGCGCGGCGGCTACCACGGGGACACCTGGCAGCCGATGTCGGTGTGCGACCCCGAAGGCGGCATGCACGAGCTGTGGTCGGGGGTGCTCCAGCGGCAGGTGTTCGTGGACGCCCCTCCGACCGCGTACGAGGAGTCGTACGCGGAGCTGCTGCGGAACGAGATCGGGCGCCACGCGGACGAGCTGGCCGCGGTGATCGTGGAGCCCGTGGTGCAGGGCGCGGGCGGTATGCGGTTCCACGACCCGGCGTACCTGAAGGTGCTGCGGGAGGCCTGCGACGCCCATGACGTGCTGCTCGTCTTCGACGAGATCGCGACCGGTTTCGGGCGGACGGGCACGCTGTTCGCCGCCGACCAGGCGGGGGTCTCCCCCGATGTGATGTGCCTGGGCAAGGCGCTGACCGGCGGTTACCTGTCGATGGCGGCGACCCTCTGCACGAGCCGGGTCGCCGACGGGATCTCCCGGGGCGAGGTCCCGGTCCTGGCCCACGGGCCGACCTTCATGGGGAACCCGCTGGCGTCGGCGGTGGCCTGCGCCTCGATCGACCTGCTCCTGGCGCAGGAGTGGCAGGTCGAGGTCAAGCGGCTCGAGGCGGGGCTCCGGGAGGGACTCGCTCCGGCCGCCGACCTCCAGGGCGTCCGCGAGGTGCGGGTGCTCGGCGCGATCGGCGTCGTCCAGCTCGACCACGACGTCGACATGGCGGCGGCGACCCGGGCGGCGGTCCGGGAGGGCGTCTGGCTGCGCCCGTTCCGGGACCTGATCTACACGATGCCACCGTACGTGACCGGTGACGAGGACCTCGCGAGGATCTGCGCGGCGGTCTGCGCGGCCGCGGCGGCAGGCTGACACGACGTAGCGACCTAGCGGCGTGACGACGTAACGACGGAAGGACAGGGACAGCGGTGGGAATCGTCATCGTCAGCGGCACGGGGACGGAGATCGGCAAGACGGTCGTGACCGCGGCGGTGGCCGCCGTCGCCACGGCCGCCGGGCGGTCCGTCGCGGTCCTGAAGCCCGCGCAGACCGGCGTCGGGCCGGACGAGACGGGTGACGCGGACGAGGTCGTCCGGCTCTCGGGCGCCACGGCCTCCGTCGAGCTGGGACGTTTCCCGGAGCCGCTGGCTCCGGGCACGGCCGCCCGGCGGGCCGGACTCTCCCCGGTCGGGCCGCGTCAGGTCGCCGAGGCGGCCCGCGCCCTGGCCGACACGCACGACCTGGTGCTCGTCGAGGGGGCGGGCGGTCTCCTCGTCCGCTTCGACGAGGAGGGCGGCACGCTCGCGGACGCCGCGGCGCTGCTCGGCGCCCCGGTCCTGTGCGTGGTCCCCGCGGGTCTCGGGACGCTCAACTCGACGGCCCTGACGGCCGAGGCGCTGGCGGCGCGCGGCATCGAGCAGCTGGGCGTGGTGGTCGGCAGCTGGCCGGCCGCGCCGGACCTGGCGGCCCGCTGCAATCTGGCGGACCTGCCGGAGTCGGCGAGCGCGCCGCTGCTCGGGGCCGTACCGGAGGGGTCGGGCGGGCTCGACCCGGCGGAGTTCCGCGCGGCGGCGGGCGGCTGGCTGGCCCCGGCGCTCGGCGGGACGTGGGACGCGGGGAGGTTCACGGCGGAGTTCGCGGCGGCGTTCCCGACGGGCTTCACGGCAGACCTCACGGCGGGCTTCACGGCGGGCTTCACGGCGGACTTGACCGCGGATTTCGGCGGCTGACCCGTAGGGGTGTTCGGGGCGGCGCTCAGGGCGAACTTCGGGACGCGCTGCGGGGCGGTCCTCGGGACGAGCTGCCGGGCGAACTTCGGGGCGGGCGTGCCCGCCTGATCCGTGGCGGACTCCGTACGCTGGGCGCATGCGCGCTCATGTTCAGGAGATCGTCTTCGACTGTGCCGACCCGGCCGCCCTCGTCCGCTTCTGGGCCGGACTCCTCGGCGGTGATCCGGTCGACCGCTCGGGCGACTGGTCGTACGTCGACCCGCCGGAGTTCGTCCGGCTCGCCTTCCAGCGCGTACCGGAGGGCAAGACGGTGAAGAACCGGGTCCATCTCGACCTGGAGGTGACGGACCCGGAGCGTGCCGCCACCGAGGCGGAGCCCGCCGGCGCGGTCCGCTCCGGCGGTCTCGTCACCGACGAGCAGGGCTCCTTCCAGGTCATGCGGGATCCGGAGGGCAACGAGTTCTGCTTCGTGACCGGGTGAGGGGCTCCCCATGAACCCGCCGACTCCCCCGCGCCCCGGTTCCTCCGCGCCCCGCGTCCATCACCCACTCTTCGCCCGCTTCTACGCCCGCGTCAGCGTCTCGGCCGAGACGCGCGGCGGGCTCGGTGCCCTGCGCGAGGAGCTGCTCTCCGGGCTCACCGGCCGGGTGATCGAGATCGGCGCCGGGAGCGGACTGAACTTCGCCCACTGCCCGCCCGGTGTCTCCGAGGTCGTCGCCGTCGAACCGGAACCCCGTCTGCGGCGGCTCGCCGAGGAGGCGGCGCGGCGGGCGCCCGTCCCGGTGACCGTGCGACCGGGCACGGCCGAGGCGCTGCCGGCGGAGGACGGTGTCTTCGACGCGGCCGTGACCTCGCTGGTCCTCTGCACGGTACGGAGCGTGCCGGAGGCCCTCGCGGAGGTACGGCGCGTCCTGCGTCCCGGCGGCGAGCTCCGCTTCTTCGAGCACGTGGCGGCGGGGACACCCGGGCTCGCGCGCGTCCAACGGGGACTGGACCGCACGGTCTGGCCGCTGCTCTTCGGCGGCTGCCACACCGCGCGGGACCCGCTCGCGGCGATCGCGGCGGCGGACTTCGTCCTCGGCCCGTACCGCTCCTTCGACCTCCCGGAGAGCGGCCCGCGCCTGCCGACCTCCCCCTGCGTACTGGGTACGGCCCGGCGGTGAGCGGCGCCGTCCCATCCGCCGGAACTCCCTGGCACCGGCCCCGCGCCGCGTGATGGGATCCGGCCGTGATCGAACTGCAGATACGCGCCGCCCGCCCCGACGAGGCCGAGGCCGTCCTGGCCTTCTGGAAGGAGTCGGCCGAGGGGACATCCGTCTCGGACGACGTGCACGGCGTGACCCGGCTCATCGAGCGCGACCCGGAGGCACTCGTCCTCGCGCTGGCCGACGGTCTGATCGTGGGCTCCGTGATCGCCGGCTGGGACGGCTGGCGCGCCTCCCTCTACCGGCTCGCCGTGCTGCCCTCCCACCGTCGGCGGGGCATCTCCACGGCGCTGCTGCGCGCGGCCGACGAGCGGTTCGAGGCGCTCGGCGGCCGACGGGTGGACGCGATGGTCCTGGAGGCGAACGAGACGGGCCGACGGCTCTGGACGGCCGCCGGGTACGAGCGTCAGGACCACTGGCGCCGCTGGGTGAAGCCTCTCGGCCACTGACCGACCGCCGGTACGCGCAGCATGCGCAGCACCTCACCAGCCGATCACCACTCTGCTTTGCCCATCCTTTACCATGGTTCTTCATCCCGACGACCGAAAGGTGTGAGCGTCCGCCCATGGGCGAGCCTCCCAGTAGCACTGGTTCCACGTTCCGACATCGAGCGATCCTCTCCCCCCTGACTGATCATGGGACGGAGGTGAACCGATGACCGAAGTGCTCCTGCTCGTGCTCGCGCTCCTGCTCTCGCTCGCGTGCGGCGCCTTCGTCGCGGCCGAGTTCTCGCTGACGACGGTCGAGCGCGGCGAACTCGAAGCCGCCGTGGAGCGCGGCGAGCGCGGCGCGGCGAGCGCGCTCAAGGCCGTTCGTTCACTGACCTTCCAGCTCTCCGGCGCCCAGCTCGGCATCACCGTCACCAACCTGGTCGTCGGCATGCTCGCCGAGCCCTCGGTCGCCAAGCTGATCCAGGGTCCGGTCGAGGCTCTCGGCCTCTCCCCGGCGGTGGCCTCCTCGGTCGCCCTCGTCATCGGTACGGCCCTGTCGACCGTCGTCCTGATGGTCGTCGGCGAGCTGGTCCCGAAGAACTGGGCGATCTCCTCGCCCCTCGCGATCGCGAAGAGGGTGGCGACCCCGCAGCGGGTGTTCACGGCCGCCTTCAAGCCGCTGATCAGCCACCTCAACAACACCGCGAACCGCATCCTGCGCCGCCTCGGCATGGAACCGGCCGAGGAGCTGGCCTCCGCGCGTTCCCCGCAGGAGCTCGTGGCGCTCGCCCGGCACTCCGCCAAGGAAGGCGCCCTGGAGGCGGACACGGCCGAGCTGTTCGTCCGTACGCTCAACCTCGCGGAGCTGACCGCCGAGAACGTGATGACGCCCCGCGTGCAGGTCACCGCTCTGGAGGTGCAGGCCACCGCCGAGGACGTGGCGAACGCGACCCGCGCGACCGGGCTCTCCCGCTTCCCCGTCTACCGGGGCAACCTCGACTCCGTCGTCGGCATCGCGCACATCAAGGACGTGCTGGCCATACCGGCCGCCGACCGGGCGCGCCGCCGGATCGGCGAGATGCTGCGCGAACCGCTGCTCGTCCCGGAGACCCTGACCGTGGACCGGCTGCTCGACCGGCTCTCCGGCAAGCAGACGATGGCGGTCGTCATCGACGAGTACGGCGGTACGGCCGGGGTCGTGACCCTGGAGGACATCGTCGAGGAGGTCGTCGGCGAGGTCCGCGACGAGCACGACCCGCACGAGACGCCGGACCTGGCGCCCGCAGGCGAGGACGCCGACGGCCGCGAGCTGTGGTCGGCGGACGGCGCCGCCCGCACGGACCAGGTGGGGGCGATCGGCCTCCGGGTGCCGGACGGTCCGTACGAGACGCTGGCGGGTGTCGTCGCGACCGAGCTGGGCCGTATCCCGGCCGTCGGCGACAGCCTGGAGCTGGCCGGCTGGCGGCTCGACGTCGTGGACGCCTCGGGCCGGCGCGCCGCGCGCGTGCTGCTGCACGCCCCCGCGCACACCGCTTCGTCCGACTCCGACGAGACCGGGGAGGCCGGCCGATGATCGTCATCCAGCTGTTGATCGGTCTGCTGACCCTGGTCGTCAACGCGTTCTTCGTCGGCGCCGAGTTCGCCCTGATCTCGGTCCGTCGCAGTCAGGTCGAGCCGCTGGCCGAGTCCGGGAACCGGCGGGCGCGCAGCGTCATCTGGGGCCTGGAGCACGTCTCCGCGCTGCTCGCGGCCGCCCAGCTCGGCATCACGCTCTGCACACTGGTCCTCGGCATCGTCGCCGAGCCGGCCATCGCGCACCTCCTGGAACCGGTCTTCGACGCGGTGGGCGTGCCGCACGGTCTGGTGCACCCGATCTCGTTCGTGATCGCGCTGTCGGTGGCGACGTACCTGCACATGCTGCTGGGCGAGATGGTGCCGAAGAACATCGCGCTCGCGGAGCCGACGCGCACCGCGCTGGCCCTCGGCCCGCCGCTGGTGGCGCTCGCGCGGGCGCTGCGGCCGGTGATCTTCGCGATCAACGCCTTCGCCAACGCGCTGCTCAAGCTGTTGCGGGTGGAGGTCAAGGACGAGGTCGCGGCGACGTTCTCGGACGACGAGCTGGCCCGTATGGTCACCGACGCGGGTGACGCCGGCCTCCTGGACGACCGGGCCGCCGAGCGGCTGCACGACGCCCTGGAGCTGGGCCGCCGTCCGGTGCGAGACGTCGTGATGCCGGCGGAGAAGGTGGTGTACGCGCAGGTCGGCACCACTCCCGAGGAGCTGGAGGCGCTGTCCGCGTCGACGGGCTACTCGCGCTTCCCCGTCGTCGACTCCGAGCGCCGGATCCTGGGCTATCTGCACGTGAAGGACGCCCTGGACGTCACCCCGCGCGATCTGCCCTTCCCGGTGACGGCGCTGCGGCCGATCGCCCGGGTCCGGGCGGCCACGCCGCTGGACGACGTCCTGACCGCGATGCGGCGGAGCCGTACGCATCTGGCGGCGGTCCTCGACGAGGACGACAAGCCGGCCGGTCTCGTGACGATGGAGGACGTGCTGCGCGAACTGGTGGGGCGCCCGGCGGCGCCGTGATCCCGTAGCGCGCACGCGGAAGCAGGACGAAGGGCCCCGGGAGTCTTCCCGGGGCCCTTCGGGCGTATCGGATCCGGGCGGATCCGTCGGACACGTCGGGTCCGGCGTCTTCGACGCCTCAGAGCGCGACGGCGGTCAGCCAGGCGTCGAGGAGGCCGCGGTCCCCGGAGTGGGCGAAGCGAGGGTCGTCGGCGGCGTACCGGCGGTGCAGCAGGAGCAGCAGCTCGTCGCTGCCGGCCGTGACGCTCGCGGTCGGCTCCGGTTCCGCGGGCTCCGTCGGTTCCGGTTCCGTCTGTTCCGTACGCGCCGCGGATGCCGTGCTTCCGCGCCGCCAGGTGAAGCCGCCTCCGCCGAGCGTAAGCGTCCAGACGGTCCCGGTGTCGCGGGCCGTGAGCCGGAGCAGGTCGCCGTCGCGGTCGAGCTGGGCGATGCGTTCGGCGGTCCGCGGGACGTAGAGGAGCGTGGCGAGGTGGTGCTCGATGCCCTCGGCCGCCGTGCCGGGGTCGATCGGTCCGGCCGTGCCGTCGAGGGCGATCTCCGCGTCGGCGAGGTGCACGACGGCCTCGTGGAGCACGTGGCGCGGGTAGTACCCGGCGCGCGGCTCGGGCCCGGGCGACCAGAGCGGGGTGTCCGGGTCGGCGGCGCGGAGGGTCGCGACGAGGGTCTCGGCACCGGCGTCGAGCCAGCCGGGGTACGCGGCGGGGTCCGGCGGCAGGTCGAGCGGGACGTCCCCGGGGAGGACCCGGGTGGTGGCCCCGGTGCGTACGAGGTGGTCCGCCCAGCGGTGGACGGTGCCGAGGTGCCGGGTCAGCTCGGCGAGGGTCCAGCCGGGGCAGGTGGGCACGGGGGTGGCGGGGTCGGCGCCCCGGACGGTGGCGACGAAGCGGCGGACCCGCTCGGCGACGGCCGCGCAGGCGGCGTCGTGGGAGTCCTCGGTGAAGCCGAAGCCCTCCGAGACCTTGAGCAGCTCGTCCCGCCAGGGGCCCTCCGGGTGGCGCAGGGCCGCCGCGCGGAAGTGCCCGTCGAGAGCGCGCCGGTCGGCCGCCGGGAGCCCGGAGAGCGTGTGCGCCGTGCTCTCCAGCCACGTCACCGCCGTGTCGGGGTCCAGGGTCTCGTCATCGCTGGTCTCGACGGCCGTCACCAGCTCGGCCAGGGCCTCCGTCAGTGTGCTCAGCAGCGCGTCGCTCATCGGGTCTTCCCCTCCCGGGTTCTCCACGGCATCCCGCGCATACCGCGCGGTATGATCTGTCCGCCATGCAGATCAATGCCACCTACACCAGTCTCGTCGCCTTGGGCGACAGCTTCACCGAGGGTATGTCGGACCTGAAGCCCGACGGGTCCTACCGCGGCTGGGCCGATGTCCTCGCGGGCCGGCTCGCCGCCCGTACGCCCGACTTCCGTTACGCGAACCTCGCCGTGCGCGGAAAGCTCATCGGCCAGATCGTCGACGAGCAAGTCGACCTGGCCGCAGGGATGAAGGCCGATGTGGTGACCCTCGTCGGCGGACTCAACGACACCCTCCGCCCGAAGGTCGACATGGTCCGGGTGCGGGACCTGCTCACCGAGGCAGTGGAACGCCTCACACCCTCCTGCGGGCAGCTGGTCCTGATGCGCAGCCCCGGCCGCGAGGGACCGGTCATGGAGCGCTTCCGCCCCCGCATGGAGGAGCTCTTCACCCACCTCGACGAGCTCGCCGCCCGGCACGGCGCCCTCCTCGTCGACCTGTACGGGGCGTCGACGCTCGGCGATCCCCGGCTGTGGGACGTGGACCGGCTCCATCTGACCGCCGACGGGCACCGGCGGGTGGCCGAGGCCGTGTGGCAGACGCTGGGTCTCCCGCCCGAGGACGACTGGCGGTCGCCGCTGCCTCCGGCCGGGCGGCCCGGCTGGGCGAACCGGCGGATCGCGGACGCCCGCTTCGCCAAGGAGCACCTGGGCCCGTGGATCGGACGGCGGCTCACGGGCCGTTCCTCCGGTGACGGCCGCGCGCCGAAGCGACCCGACCTCCTGCCGTACGAGGCACCGGCCGGTCCGTGAACGGGACCGCAGGCCGGAGGGTGAACCGAAGGACGAGCCTGACCAGAGGCGCGGCCGGCCCTCCGTGACCTGCGTCTCGTAGCAAGCTCCACATCCCACCGTGGCGCTGGCCTGCACAAACCGCCAGTAGAATCTCTCCACGTGACTGCTGTGACTGCGAAGCCCCGCATCCCCAACGTTCTGGCCGGCCGCTACGCCTCCGCGGAGCTCGCCGTCCTCTGGTCCCCCGAGCAGAAGGTGAAGCTGGAGCGTCAGCTGTGGCTCGCCGTGCTGCGTGCGCAGAAGGACCTCGGGATCGAGGTTCCGGACGCCGCCCTCGCCGACTACGAGCGCGTTCTCGACCAGGTCGACCTCGGTTCCATCGCCGAGCGCGAGAAGGTCACCCGGCACGACGTGAAGGCCCGGATCGAGGAGTTCAACGCCCTCGCCGGTCACGAGCACGTCCACAAGGGCATGACCTCGCGCGACCTCACCGAGAACGTCGAGCAGCTCCAGATCCGCCTCTCCCTCGAGCTGATGCGGGACCGTACGGTCGCCGTCCTCGGTCGTCTCGGCAAGCTCTCCGCCGAGTACGCGGAGCTGGTCATGGCCGGCCGCTCGCACAACGTCGCCGCCCAGGCGACCACCCTCGGCAAGCGCTTCGCGACCGCCGCGGACGAGCTGCTCGTGGCGTACGGACGCCTGGAGGAGCTCCTCGGCCGCTACCCGCTGCGCGGGATCAAGGGCCCGGTCGGCACCGCGCAGGACATGCTGGACCTGCTCGGCGGCGACGCGGGCAAGCTGGCGGACCTGGAGCAGCGGATCGCCGGTCACCTCGGCTTCGCGCACAACTTCACCTCGGTCGGCCAGGTCTATCCGCGCTCGCTCGACTACGACGTGGTCACCTCGCTGGTGCAGCTGGCCGCCGCGCCGTCGTCGATCGCCAAGACGATCCGTCTGATGGCGGGCCACGAGCTGGTCACGGAGGGCTTCAAGCCCGGCCAGGTCGGCTCCTCGGCGATGCCGCACAAGATGAACACCCGCTCCTGCGAGCGCGTCAACGGCCTGATGGTCATCCTGCGCGGCTACGCGTCGATGACCGGCGAGCTCGCCGGCGACCAGTGGAACGAGGGCGACGTGTCCTGCTCCGTGGTCCGCCGTGTCGCCCTGCCGGACGCCTTCTTCGCCCTCGACGGTCTCCTGGAGACCTTCCTGACCGTGCTCGACGAGTTCGGCGCCTTCCCGGCCGTCGTCGCCCGCGAGCTCGACCGCTACCTGCCCTTCCTGGCGACCACCAAGGTCCTCATGGGCGCCGTGCGCGCCGGGGTCGGCCGCGAGGTCGCCCACGAGGCCATCAAGGAGAACGCCGTCGCCTCCGCCCTCGCCATGCGCGAGCAGGGCGCCGAGCGCAACGAGCTCCTCGACAAGCTGGCCGCCGACGACCGGATCCCGCTGGACCGGGCGCAGCTCGACGAGCTGATGGCGGACAAGCTGTCCTTCACGGGCGCCGCCGCCGACCAGGTCGCCGCCGTGGTCTCCCGTATCGAGGAGATCCTCAAGCAGCACCCGGAGGCCGCCGCCTACGCCCCCGGAGCGATTCTCTGACCCGGTTCACCCCGGAGCAGCTGGAGGCCGCTCGCGACCGCGTCGTTCCCGACGTGGTGGCGGGCGGCCTTTCCGTACTGTTCTGCGGGATCAGTCCGGGTCTCATGACGGCCGCCACGGGCCACCACTTCGCCCGCCCCGGCAACCTCGCCCAGACTTCGTCCGGGAGGTGCCCCCAGGCCGGTCCTCCATCTGTCCGGGTTCACGCCGGGGCTGCTGCGGCCGGACGAGCAGGAGAAGCTCCTGTCGTACGGGCTCGGGATCACGAACGTGGTGGCACGGGCGACCGCGCGGGCCGACGAGCTGAGCCGGGAGGAGTACCGCGAGGGCGGGCGGATCCTGGTCGAGAAGGTGGAGCGGCTCGCTCCCCGGTGGCTCGCGGTCGTCGGCGTCACCGCGTACCGGACGGCCTTCGGCGAGCCGAAGGCGGCCATCGGGCCACAGGAGCGTGTGATCGGTTCCACCCGGGTCTGGGCCCTGCCCAACCCCAGCGGCCTCAAAGCGCACTGGACGGCGGCGACGATGGCCGAGGAGTACGGCCGGCTGCGGGAAGCGGCGGCCGGGACCCGGTGAGGGCGGTCCCGGACAGGGCCCGGACCTGCCGCCGGACCAGGGCCCGCGCCTGCCGCCGGACGGGCCCCTGAGCGCCTTCACGGTGGATCGACCTCGGTGATCACGGCGAGGAGCTGGAACGGCAGCTCCTTGTCCCACTGGGAGACACCGAGGCCTATCCACCGTCCGTCCACCCGCCACAGCTTCAGATTCGGGGTGTGGCAGCTGAGCGTGGACCACGGCTCGGGCATCTCCTCACCTCGCGTGCCGCGCTCCAGGACGGACCACAGGCTCACCTCGTCCGGCGGGCCCCAGAGGGCGGTGAGCACGGCGGCGACCCCGTCCCGCTCCGCCTCGTACTGCTCCTCGACGAGTACGGCGCGCGTGCCGTCGTCCTCCCAGAACTCCTCGCTCGTCGCGAGCTCCCCCACGTGGAAGCCGGGTCCGCTGTCGACGGGGCCGGAGCGCTCCGGTCGCGGCGGGAAGTCTCGGGAGCGGAGTAAGTCGATCGTCGCCAGGTGCCGTGCCGTGGTCATGGGACCAGTAAAGCGGTGGCCACTGACAGTTGGCGTTCCGTCAGAGGGCGGGCGGGGTCGTCGCGGGGCCCTCCGCGGGGGCGGCGCTCGCCGCGGCCCGGCCCATTGAGTACCATCCGCCGAAGAGGTGCACGAGCTGGGAGGACACACTGTGGGGCGGCTGACCGGCGGGGATCCGTCTCTGCTGCGGCGGATCAACTCCGCGGTGGTACTCCATGCGCTGCGGGGCGCCGACGCGCCCACGCTCACGGACCTGACCCGGATCACGGGTCTGTCCCGGCCGACGGTCGAGGGCGTCGTCGAGGGGCTCATGGAGGGCGGGCTCGTCGTCGAGTCCGCGCCGGAGGAGGGCGAGGCCCGGCGCCAGGGGCGTCCGGCGCGGAGGTTCCGCTTCCGCGCGGAGGCCGGTCATCTCCTCGGCATCGAGATCGGCCCGCACCGCGTGGCCGCCCTGCTCTCCGGTCTGGACGGCCGGATCATCGGCGCCGGCTCCCGCGAGGTGTCGGAGACGGCGCCCGAGGACGAACGCCTGGACAAGGTGCGCGCCGTCGTCGCGGACGTGCTGCGCAGGGCCGGGGTCGCCCGGTCCAATCTGCGGGCCGTCGGCGTCGGGACGCCGGGCATCGTGGAGGCCGACGGGACGGTACGCCTCGGTACGGCGCTGCCGGGCTGGACGGGCCTCGCGCTCGGCGAGCGGCTGCGCCGCTCCTTCAAGTGCCCGGTGATCGTCGAGAACGACGCGAACGCGGCGGCGGTCGCCGAGCACTGGAAGGGTGCCGCGACCGACTCCGACGACATCGTCTTCGTCCTGGCGGGGCTGAGCCCGGGCGCCGGTTCGCTGATCGGCGGCCGGCTCCACCGCGGGTACGGCGGGGCGGCCGGGGAGATCGGCGCCCTGCACCTCCTGGGCCGCGGGGTCACCCCCGAGCACCTGCTGTCGACCACCGACGAGCCGCTGCATCCGCTGGACGAGCAGGCGGTCGCCGAGGTCTTCGCGCTGGCCCGCAAGGGCGACGCGCGGGCTGAGGCGGCGGTGGACCGGTTCATCCAGCGGCTCGTGCACGACGTGGCGGCGCTGGTTCTCGCGATCGACCCCGAGCTGGTGGTCGTCGGCGGCTGGGCCGCCGGGCTCGACGGTGTGCTGCCGCCGCTCCGCGAGGAGTTGGCGCGCTTCTGTCTCCGGCCGCCGCGCGTGGTGCTCTCGCTCCTGGGCGAGGCCGCCGTGGGCACGGGCGCGCTGCGCCTCGCCCTGGACCACGTCGAGGAGCAGCTCTTCGCCGTCGAGGGAACGGTGACGGCCCGCCGCTGAACCGCCGGAGTGGCGGTCCCTCGACGGGCCGTCGCGTGCGGGGTGGCAGGCCCTACGAAGCCATCACCAGGTCGACCGAGTCGCCGAAGGTGAGGCGGCAGGTGTCGGCGCGGTAGGTGGCCACGGAGACGGCGGCGGTGCGTCCCCCGGAGAGGTAGCGGGTCGTCACGACGAGGACGGGCGCGCCCGGCAGCCGGTCGAGCTCCTTGGCGTCGTCGGCGCGGGCCGAACCGAGCTCCACGGAGCGGTCCTGGCCGTCGAGGGCGAGGTGCTGGAGCTCGCGCAGCACCGTACGGGCGCGGGCGGGTCCCGAGGGGGCGTCGATGGCGCTGAGGCCCGGCACGGAGGCGGCGGGCACGTACAGCAGCTCGGCGGCGACCGACTGGCCCTGGGTGACGCGGATTCGGCGGACGACGTGCACCCGCTCGTCCGCGGCGGTCTCCAGGACGCGCGCGACGACGGCCGGGGCCACGTCGCTCGCGGAGTCCTGGGGCTGCCAGGTCTCGTCGCCGACGCCGGGCCAGGCCTGCTGGGCGGTGGAGACGTCCACGCCGACGCGCGGCGGGGCGACGGTGGTGCCGACGCCGCGGCGACGCTGCAGGCGGCCTTCCAGCTCCAGCTGCTCCAGGGCCTGGCGGAGCGTGGCACGGGCGACGCCGAAGCGTGCCGCGAGCTCCCGCTCGTTGGGCAGGATCTCTCCGACGGCGAAGTCCGAGTCGAGCGCTTCGCCGATAACTGTCTTGAGGTGCTGGTACTTCGGCTCCGGTACCGAATCCAGCTGCGTGGTCCCCACCCTGATCCTCCGCACATTCGCCGTGTCCCGCGGCGTTTTTCCGCGCCCTTGTTTATTAAAGGTTCCTGCACTAACTCTGCGACCATAAGGCGAGCCACCCCCTTGGTCAAGACCAATCCTCCGCCAAACAGCCCCGAATGTGACCCTCTGACCTAGATCGTTCACAGGACGTTCGCGCCCCCGTGAGCCCTGCGCAGCAAAAGGCCCCGCCTCCCTGGGAGGCGGGGCGGGACTACGGCGATCTTCGGAGTCAGAGGTCGGCGAGGGCCTGGAGCTTGTCGGGGTTGCGGATGATGTAGACGCACTGGACGCGTCCGTCGAGGACCTCGACCTGGAGGACGGAGTCCGGCCTGCCGTCCACGTAGGCGATCACGGCGGGAGCGCCGTTGAGCTCGGCGAAGCGGTACGCGTACGTCTCCTCCGCGCCGGTCGCCACGCCGCGGAAGAAGCGGCCGATCTTGTCGGCGCCGTCGATGATCCGCAGCGGGGCCTTGGACTTGCCTCCGCTGTCGCCGACGAGGCGCGCGTCCGGGGCGAGCAGGGCGAGCAGTTCGCCGAGGTCGCCGCCGGAGGCGGCGGTGAGGAAGCGCTCGGTCAGGTCGCGGCGCTCGGTCGGGTCGACGTCGTAGCGCGGCTTGCCCTCGTCGACGTGGCGGCGGGCCCGCCCGGCGAGCTGGCGCACGGCCGCCTCGGAGCGGTCGAGGGCGGTGGCGATCTCCCCGAAGGGGAAGCCGAAGGCCTCGCGCAGCACGAAGACGGCCCGCTCCAGGGGGGAGAGGGATTCCAGGACGACGAGGACCGCCAGCGAGACGGAGTCGGCGAGCAGGGCGCGCTCGGCGGTGTCGGGGGCGGTCGGTCCGAAGTCGGTGACGACGGGCTCGGGCAGCCAGGGGCCGATGTAGGACTCGCGGCGGGCCTGGGCCTGCCGCAGCCGGTCGATGGCGAGCCTGGTGGTGATCCGTACGAGGAAGGCGCGCGGCTCGCGGACGGCGGCGCGGTCCTCGGCGGTCCAGCGGAGCCAGGCCTCCTGGACGACGTCCTCGGCGTCGGCGGCGCGCCCGAGCATCCGGTAGGCGACGCCGAGGAGCATCCGGCGGTGCTCCTCGAAGACGTCGGTCAGGGTGTCGGTCGGCGTGTTCGGTGTATCGGTCGGCACACGCCCATCCCAGCCGACCGCCGCCGCCCTGTCCAGTTTTCGGCCCTGGTCTTGAACTGAACTCTACTGAGCGGTAATTCTTGCTGACGAGTCGTCTAAAGAACTCCAGGGAGCCGGAATGCCCGCACGGATCGCGTTCTCGACCGAGACCCCGTCGGGTCCCCGCACGACGTCCCTGGTGTACGAGCGGAGGGGAGCGGGGGAACCGCTGCTGCTGCTCCACGGCATCGGGCACCACTGGCAGGCCTGGGAGCCGGTGCTCGACATCCTCGCCACCGAGCGCGAGGTGATCGCCGTCGACCTGCCCGGCTTCGGCGCCTCGGACGGCCTCCCGGAGGGCTGTTCCTACGACCTCCCCACCGTCGTCGCGGTGCTCGGCGCGTTCTGCGAGGCCGTCGGCGTCACCCGGCCGCACGTCGCGGGGAACTCCCTGGGCGGGCTGCTCGCGCTGGAGCTCGGCCGGGAGAAGCTGGTGCGCTCGGTGACCGCCCTCTCCCCCGCCGGCTTCTGGTCGGAGGGCGAGCGGCGGTACGCCTTCGGGACGCTGCGGGCCATGCGGGGCGCGGCGCTGAGCCTGCCCGTGCCGGTGATCGAGCGGCTCTCCCGTACGCCCTTCGGGCGGGCCGTGCTCACCAGCACCATCTACGCGCGCCCCGGCCGGCGTTCACCCGAGGCGGTCCTCGCCGAGACCCTCGCGCTGCGCGGGGCCTCCGGCTTCCACCAGACCCTGGCCGCCGGCGGGGCCGTGCGCTTCCGCGACGACGTGCCCGGCGTCCCGGTCACGGTCGCGTGGGGCACCGGGGACCGGCTGCTCCTGCGCCGCCAGGGCGTCCGCGCCAAGCACACCCTGCCCGGCGCCCGGCTCGTGCGGCTGCCCGGCTGCGGTCACGTGCCGATGAACGACGACCCGGCTCTCGTCTCCCGCGTGATCCTGGACGGCAGCCGCTGACCTCGTACGGCTGAACAGGCCGGTGCCCAAAGCGGCCCCGGCCCCCACGAGGAGGCCGCCGGCCGCCTGCGGGAGACCGAAGGCGGCGCCCGCGACGAGGGCGGCGCTCAGGGCGGCCGCGACCGGGATCGCCCCGGTGTAGAGAGTGGCCCGCTCCATGCCGATCCGCTGGACGCCCATGTAGAAGAGGACGAATCCGACGACGGTGGCCAGGGCCGCCTGCCAGACCAGGGCGCCCGCCTCCACGGCCGTCGGCGTCCGGACGAAACCGGCCCCGTCGACGGCGAGGCCGACGAGCGTCGCCTCGACCGCGCCGATCCCGCACACGGCGGCGGTCAGCAGTTTCGGCCCGAGCAGCCGCAGTACCGGCACGGCGAGCACAGTGAATCCCACCTCGCCCACGAGCGCCGCGACCGACCAGCCGATCCCGGCCATGTCCGTCCGGCCCCAGCCCTGGACGGTGAAGGCTCCCGCCGCGACGAGGAGCGCCCCGTACAGGACGGCGGGGGCGGGCCTGCGGCCCTCGGCCAGCGGGACCAGGACGGCGACGACGACCGGTGCGCAGCCGACCAGGACACCGGGGACGGCCGGTTCCGCGGTTCGCTCCGCGGCGAGCACCGCGAGGTTGAAGCCGATCATGCCGACGGCCGCGACCGCGCCGAGCCGCAGCCAGTGGCGGAGCGTCAGGGTCCGGAGCGGGGCGAGCCCGCCGCGGCCGAGCAGCGGGAGCAGGAGCAGGCAGGCGGCCGCGTACCGCAGCGCCTGCCCGCCGGCGTACGGGTAGGCGCCGAGGAGGCTGTTGGCGGTGAAGGAAGCACCCACCAGGGCGTAGGCGAGGGTCACGAGGAGGACGCCGCGCAGGGAGTTCGCGTTCATGGTCCCGACGCTAGGAGCCGGGGCGGCCCCGGTTGAGGTCCACTTTCCCCTCGTCATCGGGGACCACTTCGGTCGACGTCGGGATCCCTTCGAGGCGCGGAGGGCATACTCGGCGGGAATCGCCCCCAGGGACAGGATCGTGAGACGGACGTGCCATCGCCCCGGACGAGACGACAACGGAGTGACGGCCACGGACAGGCCCCCGACCGCGACCATGACCGCGATCACGACCACGACCACGACCTCGGCACCTCCGCCGCGGGCCAGGGCGCGCAGCCTGCCTGGGAGCTGCTGCTTCCGGCAGTCGGCGCCCCGGCCCGGCGGCGGGGGCGGGCGCTGCAGGAGGCGCTGCGGGCCGCGGTGCGCTCGGGGCGGTTGACGCCCGGGACCCGGCTGCCGTCGAGCCGTGAGCTCGCGGCCGACCTCGGTGTCTCACGGGGCCTGATCACCGAGGCGTACGAGCAGCTCACCGCCGAGGGGTACCTGCGCAGCGACCGGGGCGCGGGGACCTGGGTGGGCGGTGCGGCGCGCTCGGCCGTGCGCGGAGCCCACGACCCGGCGCCCGGGATGCCCGAGGTCCGGGTGGACTTCCGTCCGGGCACCCCGGACCTCTCGCTGTTCCCGAGGACCGCCTGGGCGGCGGCCCAGCGGTCCGTCCTCGCGCGGCTGCCGCACCCTGCCCTCGGCTACCCGGACCCGCGCGGGCTGCCCGAGCTGCGCGAGGCGCTGGCGGGGATGCTGGCGCGGCGGCGGGGTGTCGTGGCCGACCCGGAGCGGCTGGTGGTCTGTTCGGGCGTGGCGCAGGCGTCGACGCTGCTCGGTTTCGTGCTGCGGGCGCGGGGGCTGCGGACGATCGGCGTCGAGGATCCGGGCAGCCCGGAGCACGCGCGGCTGTTCGCCTCGACCGGGATGGACACGCTGTGGCTGCCGCTGGACGAGGAGGGGCTGCTGCCGGGTCCGCTCGCCGGCTCCGGCGTGCGCGCGGTGGTCGTGACGCCCTCGCACCAGTTCCCCTCCGGGATCAGCTGGTCGGCGGAGCGGCGGTCCGTACTGCTCGACTGGGCGCGGACGGTGGACGGGTACGTCATGGAGGACGACTACGACGGCGACTTCCGGTACGACCGGGCGCCGGTCGGCGCGCTCCAGGGGCTCGACCCGGAGCGCGTCCTCTACGCGGGCTCGGTCAGCAAGTCGCTGGCGCCCGGGCTGCGGCTCGGCTGGATGCTCGTCCCCGAGGCGCTGCTCGGCGAGGTCGTGGAGCGCAAGCGGACGATGGACCTCGGCAATCCCGTACTCGATCAGGCGGTGCTCGCGGAGTTCGTGACGCGCGGCGGGTACGACCGGCAGTTGCGGCGCTGTCAGCGCGCCTACCGGGAGCGGCGGGACGCGCTGCTCACGGCGCTCGACGAGCAACTGCCGGGCACCCGGGTGAGCGGGATCGCGGCCGGGCTGCACGTCATCGCGCGCGTGCCGGGGCGGTTCGGGCCTCCGGCGCGGTTCCTGGCGCGGGCGGCGGAGGCGGGGGTGGCGCTGCGGCCCCTGGAGGACTACGGCACGGCGCGGCCGTCCGACGGGGACGTACGGCTGGTCGTCGGGTACGCGCATCTGTCGCCGTCGGTCATCGCGCGGGGCATCCGGCTCGTGGCGGAGGCGGTGGGCCGTCCCGGCCGGGAGTGATCTGTTCACGCGGGGTTGGTGTGGGCGCCGCCCCCGGCCGTTAGGCAGGGTGGGGCGGCGCGACTCCCGCGCCCCGGACACCTTCTGGAGGTCCTCCATGTCCCACCCCGTGCCTGGTTCCTCTCCCTCCCCCGCGCGGCGTGGTCTGCTGCGCGGGTCGCTGGCCGCTTCGGCGGCGCTCGCGCTCGGCGGCGCGGGCCTGGCGGCCCCGGCGTTCGCGCTCTCGGGGCGCCCGCGGGCCGCCTGGGGTGTGCAGACGGGCGACGTCACGGCCTCCTCCGGTCTGGTGTGGGTGCGGTCCGACCGGCCGGCGCGCATGGTCGTCGAGACCTCGGCGAGCGAGTCGTTCCGGCGGGTGCGCCGGCACCACGGGCCGCTGGTCGGTGCGGGCACGGACTTCACCGGGACGGCGGCGCTGCGCGGGCTGCCGGCGGGCGAGCAGATCCACTACCGGGTGACCCTGGCGGACCCGGACGATCCGCGCCGGACGGGCGAGCCGGTCGTCGGCACGTTCCGTACGGCCCCGGAGCGGCGCCGCGACGGGGTCCGCTTCCTCTGGTCGGGGGACGTCGCGGGGCAGGGCTGGGGCATCAACCCTGACATCGGCGGCTTCCGCGCGTACGAGGAGATGCGCCGTCTCGACCCGGACTTCTTCCTGTGCAGCGGCGACTCGATCTACGCCGACGGGGTCGTCCTGCCGAGCGTGACGCTGCCCGACGGGCGGATCTGGCGGAACGTCACGACGCCGGAGAAGTCGAAGGTCGCGGAGACGCTCGCCGAGTACCGGGGCAACTTCCGGTACAACCTCCTCGACCACAACGTCCGGGCGTTCAACGCGCAGGTGCCGTCGGTGGTGCAGTGGGACGACCACGAGGTGCGCAACAACTGGTACCCGGGCCAGATCCTGGACGACGCGCGCTACACGGAGAAGGACGTGGACGTCCTCGCGGCCCGCGCGCTGCGCGCCTTCGGCGAGTACACGCCGGTGTCCACGCTGCACGCGCGCGGGAAGGCCGCTCGCATGCACCGGGTGGTGCGGTACGGGCCGCTGCTCGACGTGTTCGTGCTCGACATGCGCTCGTACCGGAACGCCAACTCCCCCGGCCGGCAGGCCGACGACACCACGGGCATCCTGGGCGGGGAGCAGCTGGCCTGGCTGAAGCGGGAGCTGGCCGCGTCCACGGCGGTGTGGAAGGTGCTCGCCGCGGACATGCCGCTGGGTCTGGTCGTGCCGGACGGCTCCGCGAACTTCGAGGCGGTCGCGCAGGGCGACCCGGGCGCGCCGCTGGGCCGCGAGCTCCAGATCGCGGAGCTGCTGCGGTTCGTGAAGCACCGCCGGATCACCGGCACGGTGTGGCTGACGGCGGACGTCCACTACACGTCGGCGCAGCACTACGCGCCGGAGCGGGCGGCCTTCCAGGACTTCGCGCCCTTCTGGGAGTTCGTGTCGGGTCCGCTGGCGGCGGGTGGGTTCCCGGCGAACGCGCTGGACGCGACGTTCGGTCCCGAGCGGGTGTTCGTCCGGGCGCCGGAGCGGGCGAACCTGTCGCCGATGGAGAGCCCGCAGTACTTCGGCGAGGTCGACATCGACGGGGACAGCGGCGAGCTGACGGTACGGCTGCGGGCCGAGGGCGGCTCGGTGCTGTTCAGCAAGGTGCTGCGGCCGGGGCTCGTCGGACAGTAGGGAGGCGGTACGGAGAGGGCGCCGCGCTGATTGTCAGTGGGGCGCCCTACCGTTTTCCCCATGACGCGATCCGTACATGCGCTCGCCTACGCACGCTCGTCCGCGCTGGAGTCCTCGGGCTCCGGGCGGCTGCTCGGTCTGGAGACCTCGGGGGGTCTCACGCCCCGGGGCGCCGAGGCCCGTCCCCGTTTCTTCTCCGGCTTCCTGGCCGCTCCGCAGGTCGCCGCCCGCGGGCTGCTCGCGGTCGCCGACGTGGCGGCGGCCCGCTACCACCAGCGGATGCGGGCCGGTTCGCTGGACCCGGTGGTGACGGGGAACGGGGACCGGCTGCGGTTCGAGTCCTTCTCGGGCTGCGGCGGGGTGTACGCGCGTCTGGACGTGCTCGACGAGGGTCTCGGCGGCGCGGAGACGGGTCACGGCACGACCAATGTGGACGTCAACCATCCGCTGCGCGAGGCGCTGTCGCGGATGACCGGGGACGAGCCGCTGCATCTGCGGGTCGGCCCCGACGAGATGGCGGTGACGACCCTTGCGGGGGCGGTCGTGGAGAAGAAGGTCCCCCTGCCGGACCGGTGGCTGCGGGGTTTCGCCGAAGCGCAGGTCGCCTCGGCCCGGTTCGACCTGCGGGCCGAGCTGACGGGGGCGGAGGCCGTCCGCTTCCTGAGGTCCCTGCCGCGCGGGCAGGCGCGGGGGCGCGGCCCGCTCTGGGTCGTCCCGGCGGGCCGGGCGCTGCGTCCGACGACACGGCCGGGTCCTGGTGCGGTGTGTCTGCCGGGTCCCGACCGACTGGTCGCCCTGGAGCGGGTGCTGCGGCACGCGACGGGGCTGCGGGTGTACGGGCCGGTGCCGGACGGCGCGGCCACGGCGAGCGCCTGGGAGGTGACCCAGCCGGGCATGCGGCTCACGCTGACGCTCTCGCCCGACCCGGCGCGGGGCTTCTCCGGCGAGGGCGGGGTGCTGGAGGCGCTGGCGACGGAGGACGCGGCGCGGGACGCGGAGCTGGTCGCCGTGCTGCTGGCCTGGGAGCCGCGGATCGATCCGGCGGACCTCGCGGCGCAGGCCGGGCTCACGGTCGACCGGGTCCGCGCGGCGCTGACCCGGCTGGGCACTGCGGGCCGGGTGGGGTACGACGTGGCGGAGGCGGCCTACTTCCACCGGGAGCTGCCGTACGACGCGGACCGGGCCGAGCGGCACAACCCCCGCCTGGTGAGCGCTCGCCGGCTGGTCGCGGAGGACGCGGTGCGGCTGGAAGGGGAGTTGGCGACGGTGGTCTCGGGCGAGCGCCGCTACCGGGTGCGGGAGTCCGGCGGGGCGCTGAACTGTACGTGCCAGTGGTGGGCGGACCACCAGGGGCGGCGGGGTCCGTGCAAGCACGCGCTCGCGGTACGGATGGTCCGGCGGGGTGCTTCGGCCACCGAGCCGGTGCCGGGGGGCGAGCCGGGAGCCGTCCCGGACGCGGGGCCCGGGGCCGAGGAGCAGAGGATGGGGGCCGTGCAGTGACGCGAGAGACGGAGAAGGCCGTGGGGACGACGCAGACCGAAGAGGGCGGGCAGGCCGTGGCGAGCACGGACGCCGAAGGGGACGGGCTGGGCTCGGGGGTCGAGCGGCTGGTCGACGCGGTGCGTGGTGGCCGCGTCGAGGAGGTGCCCGCGCTTCTGGAGGGGATGGGCGCGGCCGAGCGGCGGACGGCGCTCGGCCGGCTGAAGGCGCTGCGTACCGAAGTGCGGGGCTGGGAGCAGAAGCGCCCGCGCGAGGCCGGCGAAGTCCAGCGCGCGCTCTACGTCGCGGGGGCCGGCTGTCACGTGGGGGCTTCTGCGGCGGCGACCTGGCTCGGCGGACGCGACCTGATGCCCTGGCGTTCCGAGGGCTGTGACCTGGCGCTCCGCGTGCTCGCCGACCGTTCTCCGGAGTGGCAGGCCGACGTCGCGGCCCGGCTCGCCGCACGGCCGGCGGTGGCGGAGGACAACCACCCGCTGATCCGGGGACTCGTGGAGCGGTCCGGCTGCGCGGTGCCGGTGACCGACGGCTATGTCCTCGGCTGGGTGCGGCAGTTCCGCGACGGCAGCCGCTGGAGGCTGTCGTTCGAGGGCCCCGAGCTCCTGGAGCGGCTGCGGGAGGATCCGCAGACGCCGCCCCTGGTGATCCACGCCCTCTCGATGTCGGAGAGCCCCGACCAGTTGACGTGGACGCTCACCGAGGCCCCCCACGCGCACTGGCCCACGGCGGTCGCGGCGCTCGTCGGGGAGGGTCTGGTGGACCGGACCGCGGTCCTGGACACCGCGCTGTCCCGGCTGTTGCGCGGGGGGCGCCCGCGCGACCTGCGGTTCCCGCTGGACGTGCTGCGGCTGATCGAGCCGACGGCCGCGGAGTTCCGGGAGCGGATCCCCGACCTGGTCGGGATGACGGCGGACACGCCGTCGACGATCGCGGGGTACGCGCAGGAGGTGCTGGCGGAGCTGGCGGCGGACGGGGCGCTGTCGACGGCCGCTCTGGCCGAGATGACGAGCTCGGTGCTCTTCCGGACCGAGAAGAAGCTGGTGCGCGCCCAGTTGACACTGGTCGGCAAGGCGCTGGTGCGGGACCCGGGCGCGGCGGACGAGCTGCTGCCCGCGGTGGCGGAGGTCTTCGGGAACGAGGACACCGACCTCCAGGGGCGCGCGCTGAAGCTGGTGGGCCGTCATCTGTCCGCCGTGGACGCCTCCGTACGACGGGAACTGGCCGATCGGGCCGGGCTGCTGAGCCCGGCCCACCGACAGGCCGCCGTGGAACTTTTCGGGGAGGCCCTGGAGAGCGAGACGGGGAATCCGTACGAGGAGATCCTGCCGCCCGTACCAGAGCTCCGGCCGGTCGGGCCTCCGGCGGCGACGGTCGAGGAACTGGTCGAGGGCCTGCGGGCGAAGGGGGTGTCCGACGACCCGGTGCGGTTCGAGCGGGCGCTCGACGGACTGGTGCGGCACGCGCACCGGGACCGGGCCGAGGTCACGCGGGCGGTGCGGGACGCGTTCAGCACCAAGAGCTGGCAGGAGCCCTACCACTTCACGTACGACGCCCACGGGGTCCACTCGGTGCTCGCGGGGCTGCTCGGGCTGCTGGACCCGTCGTGGATCGAGGACCGACGGGCACGGGAACCGGAGACCACCGCCTGCTGGCACGAGGTACTGACGGGGATCACGGAGACGCGATTGTACGAGGCCGCGGCCCTGGTCGGCACGGGAGCGCTGCCCTTCCTGCTGGCCGCGCCGACCGTGAGCACCGGCGGCATCGATCCGGCGACGCTCGTGGAGCGGCTGCGCGCCTATCGGGACGCGGGCGTCGAGCCCGCCCCGGCCGATCTGGCCCAGGCGCTGCTGCGGGTCCTGCGGACCGACCCCGGTGCCGCGCGGGCGGAAGAGGAGGCGTCAGCCCTCGGGACCGTGGCCGGGCGGCGGCTCGCCGCGTGGCTGCGGACGGACGAGCCGCTGGCGGCGACCGTACGGATCCTCGAGCGGGAGGAGGACCGGACCCTTGAGCGGTGGTACGTCCAGCAGCGGGTGGCGGTCGAGCTCGCCGACCGGGCCGCGGTGCGGGAGGAGTTCCCGCCCGCCTTCCGGTGGCTGGGCGGCACCCTGGAGTCGACGCCCCGCCGCTGCTACCACTGGGTCCAGGGCGGGGAGCACTGGGCGTCGATCCTGCCGGCCGACCGTGAGGTGCTCGCGGCCTGCTTCGTACCGTCGCTCGCACGCGGCACCGACAGCGCGCGGGAGACGGCCGAACCGCTGACCGGGATGGCGGAGGCCGAGGGCCGGGTGGGCCGGGCGGTCGCC
The DNA here is from genome assembly GCF_053607625.1 of Streptomyces sp. NPDC055103. Taxonomy (NCBI): domain Bacteria; kingdom Bacillati; phylum Actinomycetota; class Actinomycetes; order Kitasatosporales; family Streptomycetaceae; genus Streptomyces; species Streptomyces sp. NPDC055103. Next base: position 6,888 of record NZ_JBSGTX010000081.1, on the reverse strand, counting down.
CTCGCTCTCGCGTTCGGTCTGGGCAGCGGGGACGCCGACGACCGGCTGCGGGCGGTGGACGCGCTGCTCGTGCTGGCGTCCCGGGGGGACCTGGACACGCGTCAGGTGGGCGAGGAGCTCGCGTGGCTGGTCGCCGAGGGTGCGGTCAAGCCGAACCGGCTGGCGGACGCGGCCCGGACGGCGGCGGTCACGGGGGCCTACGCGACGGTCTGGGCGGTCCTCGGGGCGGCGCTCCCCGCGCTGCTCGCCGACGGGAAGCCGGTGCGCGGGTCCGGGGACGTGCTCGCGGTGGCGGCCGACTGCGTGGAGCGGTGCGGGGCCCGGGGCGAGGTGCCCGGCCTTGCCGGCGTGGCCTCGGGCAAGGGCTCCTCGCAGGTGGTCGTGCAGGCGAGGCGGCTGCGCGCCGCGCTCGGCCAGCCGGCCTGACAACAGGAAGGCTGAAGGGAGAGGCCTGACGAGAGGCCCGATGGGGGCCTGACGCGGGAGGCCTGATGGGGAAGGCCTGACGAGAGGCCCGATGGGGGCCTGACGCGGGAGGCCTGATGGGGAAGGCCTGACAAGAGCCTGCTCAGGGGGCCGATCAGACTGTGACTCAAACGGTCCGAATCGGCCCCTAAGGCACCAGATCGGCGCTTAACCCGTCAGTCACAAAACGTTCGTGATCACGCAACACCGGTGGGTCACAGTGAAGCCATGACCGATGTGACGTCTTCGAAGAGCACCCGCCGTCCCCACCACTGGCGGCACGACCTGATCGAGCTCGCTGCCCTGTTCACCGCCGTGGTGGTGGCCGACACGATCGCCAAGACCATCGCCAAGGGGCCCGACGGCCACTACCTCCTGGTGTTCTCGGCGATCGCGCTGGCCGCCACCGCCGCCTTCCACACATGGTGGGCGCGGCGGCACAGCCACAGCCATGCGCCGCCCGCCGCTGATACCAGCGGGCCGACCGCCCGCACCGCCGCGGCGGCCGACCGAGCCCACCGGGCCGACCCGAGCGGGCAGTCCGACCCGAGCGGCCAGGAGGCATCCGCGTCCCGGCCGGCCGCCGAGACCGTGCTCTGGCGCATGCGGACCACCGTCGAGGACGCCCCGGGCAGCCTCGCCGCCCTGTGCACCGTCCTCGCCCGGCTGCGCGTGGACATCCTCACCCTCCAGACCCACCCGCTCGCCCAGGGCACCGTCGACGAGTTCCTGCTGCGCGCCCCCGCCGACCTCTCCGCCCAGGCCCTCGCCCGCGAGACCGCGGCGGCCGGCGGCCGGGACACCTGGACCGAGCGGGCCGACGCCCACGACCTGGTGGACACGCCCACGCGAGTCCTCGGCCTCGCCACCCGTACGGCCCTCGACGCGGCCGAACTGCCGCTCGCGCTGCGCCAGCTCCTCGGCCGCTGCACCATCCACTCCGTGCCCGCGCTGTCCCTGACCGGCCGCCCCACCGGCGAACAGGCCCCGGTCGAAGGGGTCCTGGAGGAGACGGTGATGCGGCTGCGCGACCCGCACGGCGGCACGCTCATCGTCGAGCGGCCGTATCTGCCCTTCACCCCGACCGAGTTCGCCCGCGCCCGCGCGCTCGTCGAGCTCGACGCCCGCCTCGGCCCGCGACTCCCGCGCAGCCAGGACGTGCTGACGCTGCCGGAGGGCAACGAGATCACCGTGCGCCGTGCGGACCAGCGCGACCTGCGCGCCGCGCGCGCGATGCACGACCGCTGCTCGGCCCGCACCCTCGGCCTGCGGTACCACGGTCCGGTCGGCGACGCCGACCGCTACCTCGACCACCTGCTCAGCCCCCGCTTCGGGCGCACGCTGGCCGTGCAGACGACCTCCGGCCGGCTCGTCGCCCTCGGCCACCTCCTGTGGGACGGCGACGAGACCGAGGTCGCCCTGATGGTCGAGGACGACTGGCAGCGGCGCGGCATCGGCTCCGAGCTCCTCGGCCGCCTGGTGGCGATGGCCGAGGAGGCCGGCTGCGCGAGCGTGTACGCCGTGACGCAGGCGTCCAACACCGGGATGGTGGCCGCCATGCGGGCGCTCCAGCTCCCGCTCGACTACCAGATCGAGGAGGGCACCCTCGTCATCACCGCCCGACTGGCCGCAGCACCGCGCCAGAGCCCTCGCTCGCCGTCGCGGTCGCTGCCTCACGAGGAGGTCCGGCGGGCGGAGCACTGAGCGCCTGCGTCAGATCGCGCCAGAGGTCCTCGACGTCCTCCAGGCCGACCGACATGCGCAGCAGCCGGTCGCTGACGCCCGCCGAACGCCGGTCTCCCTCGGCCACGATCCGGTGGCTGATGGAGGCCGGGTGCTGGATGAGGGTGTCGACGCTGCCGAGGCTGACCGCCGGGGTGATCAGCCGCACTCCGGCGATCACGTCGTGCGGGTCACCGTAGACCTCGAAGGCGATCATCGCGCCGCCGATCCGCGGGTAGTGGACGCTCGCGATCCGGGGGTCGGTGGCGAGGCGCCGGACGAGCTCCGCCGCCGAGGAGGACGCCGCCTTCACCCGTACCGGCAGGGTGGAGAGGCCCCGGAGCAGCAGATAGCCGGCGAGCGGGTGGAGCACCCCGCCGGTGGCGAAGCGGACCTGGCGGAGGGTCCGGGCGAACTCCTCGTCGCAGGCGACGATCCCGCCCATGACGTCGCCGTGTCCGCCCAGGTACTTGGTCGCGCTGTGCAGCACGATCCGCGCGCCCTGCTCGACGGGCCGCTGGAGGACGGGCGTGGCGAAGGTGTTGTCGACCAGGAGCGGCACGGAACCGCAGGAGTGGGCGAGGGCGCGGATGTCGGCCTCGGCGAGGGTCGGGTTCGCCGGTGACTCGACCATGACCAGGCCGGTGTCGGGGCGGATCGCGTCGGCGACGCCCGCCGGGTCGGTCCAGGTCACCTCGGTGCCGAGCAGCCCTGCCTCCAGGAGGTGGTCGCTGCAGCCGTACAGCGGACGGACCGCGACCACGTGGCGCAGCCCCTGGCTCGCCCGGGCGAGGAGGACGGCGGTGAACGCCGCCATGCCGCTGGCGAAGGCCACGGCGGCCTCGGCGCCCTCCAGGCGGGCGAGGGCCTCCTCGAAGCGGGCCACGGTGGGGTTGTCGAGCCGGGCGTAGACGGGCGGCCCGTCGAGCCGGGCGCCCGTGGTGGCGAACTCGTCGATGCGGGCGGCCTCGGCCCGGGCGTCGTACGAGGGGTAGGTGGTCGACAGGTCGAGCGGCGGGGCGTGCAGTCCGAGCGTGGCGAGGTCCTCGCGGCCGGCGTGCACGGCTTCGGTGGCGAGCGCTCTCGGGGTGGCCGAGGGGTCGCGGTCCATGGCGTCCATGGCGGCACTGTGAACGTTTACCGGAAGGTAGCGGGAAGATGCCGTGCTACGTTCGGCCGATGGCCGAATCTGTCGAACTGGACGCGGTCGATCTGCACATTCTTCGCCTCCTGCAGAACGACGCCCGGACCACCTACCGTGAGCTCGCCGCCGAGGTCGGCGTGGCGCCCTCGACCTGCCTGGACCGAGTGGCCCGCCTGCGCCGCACAGGCGTGATCCTCGGTCACCAACTACGACTGGATCCGGCCAAACTCGGTCGCGGGCTGGAGGCGCTTCTCCTCGTACAGGTCCGCCCGCACCGGCGGGAACTGATCGGTCCGTTCGTCGATCGGATCCGCGCCCTTCCCGAGTCCCGGGCGCTCTTCCATCTGACCGGCCCCGACGACTACCTGGTCCACGTGGCCGTGGCGGACCCCGCCGACCTGCAACGACTCGTGCTCGACGAGTTCACGTCCCGCCGCGAGGTGGCCCGGGTGGAGACCCGGCTGATCTTCCAGCAGTGGGAGTGCGGACCGCTCCTGCCGCCCTCGGCAAGCCCTTCCTTGTCGGCCGACTGAGATCGAACGAGGGTGACGGGGGCCCGTGGAAGAGGCCAGGATGACCCCCATGCCAGAGACTTCCAGCAGCCCGCTGCCCCGCCAGGTCGCCGACGCCCACGTCGACGCACTCATCGCCCTCGACCCGATCACCGGTACGTACCTGGGAGTCAAGGAGAGCGCCGGTCGTCTGCCCGACTTCTCGCCCGCCGGGCAGCAGGCCGTGGCCGACCTCGCCCGGCGCACGCTCGCCGCCCTCGACGCGGCGGAGCGCGTCCCGGGCGCCGAGAGCGACGCGGAGCAGCGGTGCGCCCGGCTGCTGCGGGAGCGTCTCACGGCCGAACTCGCCGTCCACGAGGCCGACGAGGGTCTCTGCACGGTCAGCAACATGCGGTCGCCCGCCCACAGCGTGCGCATCGCCTTCACGATGATGCCGACGGAGACCCCGGAGGACTGGACGGCGGTCGCCTCCCGGCTGCGGGCCGTCCCCGCCGCGCTGGAGGGCTACCGCTCCGCGCTCGCGCTCGGCCTGGAGCGCAGGCTCTTCGCCGGGCCGCGCCCCACCGCGACCTTCGTCGGCCAGCTCACCGAGTGGGCGGGTGGGGAGAGCGGAGGGCCGGGCTGGTTCGAGGAGTTGGCGGCGGCCCGTCCCGACACGCTGCCCGAGGAGCTCAGGACCGAGCTCGCGGTGGCGTCCCGGGGCGCCACCGTGGCGGTGGCGGCCCTGCGGGACTGGATGCGGGACGTGTACGCCCCGACCGTCGCCGACGCCCCGAACACCGTGGGCCGGGAGCGCTACCAGCGCTGGACCCGCTACTTCAACGGCACCGACCTGGACCTCGACCAGGCGTACGCGTACGGCTGGTCCGAGTACCACCGCCTGCTCGGCGAGATGCGGACCGAGGCGGAGCGCATCCTGCCCGGCGCGGGCCCCTGGGAGGCGCTCGCCCACCTCGACGAGCATGGCACGCACGTCGAGGGCGTGGATGAGGTACGGGTCTGGCTCCAGGCGCTGATGGACGAGGCCATCGAGGCGCTCGACGGCACCCACTTCGAACTCGCCGAGCGCGTACGGCGGGTGGAGTCCCGGATCGCCCCGCCCGGCGGCGCGGCCGCGCCGTACTACACCGGCCCGTCCGAGGACTTCTCGCGCCCCGGCCGCACCTGGCTGCCGGTGGACGGCACGACCCGCTTCCCCGTCTACGACATGGTGTCGACCTGGTACCACGAGGGCGTGCCGGGCCATCACCTCCAGATCGCGCAGTGGGTGCACGTCGCCGACCGCCTCTCCCGGTACCAGGCGACCATCGGCAAGGTGAGCGCCAACATGGAGGGCTGGGCGCTGTACGCGGAGCGGCTGATGGACGAGCTCGGCTTCCTGCCGGACGCGGAGCGGCGGCTCGGCTACCTCGACGGCCAGATGATGCGCGCCTGCCGGGTGATCGTGGACATCGGCATGCACCTGGGTCTGGAGATCCCGGTGGACTCGCCGTTCCGGCCGGGCGAGCGGTGGACCCCGGAGCTCGCCCAGGAGTTCTTCCAGCTGCACAGCAGCCGCCCGCCGGCCTTCGTGGAGAGCGAGATGACCCGCTACCTCTCGATGCCGGGGCAGGCGATCGGCTACAAGCTGGGCGAGCGCGCCTGGCTGCTCGGGCGCGCCAACGCGCAGGCGGCGCACGGCGAGGCGTTCGACGCGAAGGCCTGGCACATGGCGGCCCTCTCGCAGGGCCCGCTGGGCCTCGACGACCTGGTCGACGAGCTGTCGCGCCTCTGAGCCGAGGCCGGTTCCGGCTGGCCACGAGACCTGGACCGGGCCGGGCCCGTGCCCGTGCCCGTGCCACCGGATGAGAATCCCCGGCCGATACCTTGATCGGCCGGGGATTTCCCTGCTATCTCTGCTGTATGACCACCGACTACACTCCCGACGCCACCGATTGGCGCATTCTCGAAGCGCTCCAGGCCGAGGGCCGGGCCAGCTTCGCCGAGCTGGCCCGCGCCGTGTCGATGTCGCCGTCCGCCGTGACCGAGCGGGTGCGGCGGCTGGAGGACGCCGGGGTGATCGCCGGATACACCGCGATCGTCGACCACGACCGGCTCGGTCTGCCCATCCTCTCCTTCGTACGGCTGCGCTACCCGCACGGCAACTACAAGCCGTTCCACGACCTCCTCGGCACCACGCCCGAGGTCCTGGAGGCCCACCACGTGACGGGCGACGACTGCTTCGTCCTCAAGGTCGCGGCCCGTTCCATGAAGCACCTGGAGGAGATCACCGGGAAGATCTCCACGCTCGGCTCGGTGACGACGAGCGTCGTCTACTCCTCGCCGCTGCCCCGGCGCTCCATCAGCCGCTGAGCGCGTCCCCGCCGGTGCGCAGCCGCACGGCGGAGCCGTGCCGCGCCTTGACGACCTCCAGCTGAGCCGGGATGCGGCGGCGCAGGTCGCCGACGTGGCTGACGATGCCGACGCTGCGGTCGCGCTCGCGCAGCGAGTCGAGGACGTCGAGGACCTCGTCGAGCGTCTGCTCGTCGAGGCTGCCGAAGCCCTCGTCGATGAAGAGGGTGTCGAGCCGGACGCCGCCCGCCTCGTCCGTGACGACGTCCGCGAGGCCGAGGGCGAGCGCGAGGGAGGCGAAGAAGGTCTCGCCGCCGGAGAGGGTGGCGGTGTCGCGTTCGTTGCCCGTCCAGGCGTCCACCACGTGCAGCCCGAGGCCGGCCCGCTTGCCGCCGGAGCGCGCGTCGGAGTGGACGAGGGTGTAGCGGCCGGAGGACATGCGCTGGAGGCGGGCGGTCGCCGCGGCGGCGACCTGTTCGAGGCGGGCGGCCAGGACGTACGACTCCAGGCGCATACGGCGCTCGTTCTCGGCGGACGTGCCGGCGGTGAGGGAGGCGAGCCGGGCCACCCGGTCGTACTCCTCGCGGATCGGACCGAGGCCGCGGACCTCCGCGCCGGCCTGCCGGGAGAGGCCGGCCAGTCCGGTCGCCCGCTCGCGGGCCGCCGCGAGGTCGGACGCGGCCTGCCGGAGAGCGCGGTCGGCCGCCGCGTGGG
>NZ_JBSGTX010000080.1:13605-36700 GCF_053607625.1 Streptomyces sp. NPDC055103 | reverse complement strand
ACCGACGAAACCGTCCTGCCCACCGAACTCACCGCATAGCCTCAAAACGAGATCACCGAGTGGCCGTCGATACACCACTCCAGCGGACGTGACCTCGGGGGCAGCTTCCCGGAAGCGGTCGATGACTTCCCGGATTTCCCTAGGCGCCGGCATGAGTACCCAGCCGTCGATGTTGCGGGCTGCGGCGCGGAGAATCTGGCCCAGGGCCGCAGGCAGTCCCCAGGTTTCGTGGAGGGCCGTCTCCAGCTGTGGCCTCAAGTGAGAAATAGATACTCGTTCTTCCAGGTGGCAGCCGAAGTCGAGCAGTACCTCAAGGGCCTCTTGGATGTCATCGGTGGAGGGAGGCGTGGACTTCATCGCGCCACCTCCAGTAGGGGCAGGGGGAACGAGGAGGGCATCGTGCTCCTGTTGGTCAGGGGTGGGCGTGGTGGCGTGCCTTGGTCCGGGGCCGGGCGACGCGGACGGAGTTGCGGGCCCAGGTGGCGGCGCGGGCGGCGGTGATGCGCGCCTGCTGCCAGCTCCTGAGCTGTTCGGGAAGTACGGACACGGAGGTGACTCGGATGCGCTTGCTCGGCGGCACGTGCCCGCGCGGTCGCATCACCGGCTCGGGGGAGGCCAGAGCCTCGGTCAGACCCTGCAGCAGGTGCAGTGGGGTCGTCGGGGCGGCCTGCAGATTCCAGACCGCGCCGTGCTCGTTGCGGGCGCCGATCCACCAGTGCTGATCGGGTCCGGTACCGACGTACTGGACGAAGGCGTCCCGGGCGGGGCTGACGGCTGTGTACTCCTGGCCGGTGTCGGTGGACCAGCCGTGCTCGGAGAGCGGCGCCCACACGTTGGGGGCATGCGCGGAGCGCGCCTTGGTCAGCGCGTCGGTGAGGCCGGCGACGATCTCCACCGGCGTCTGCGCGGTGAACGTGACCTGCCAGGCCGGCTCGTGTCCTTGGGCGGCGCCGTGGATCTGCCAGCCACCCGGCGGCTGGTAGGCGACACGGATGGCCCCGTCGGGGGAGCCGAAGACGAGGGCGGCGGACGACCGGGGGGTGCTGTCCTTCCAGCCGGAGGCGCGCAGGTATTCGGTGATGTGCCGCAGGTCCCCGCCGCCAGCCAGGTAGCGGGGCTCGATGAGGTAGTGCTGCTGTGCGGCCTGCACGTCGCCCCAGCCAGACCACTTCTGTCGCTGTTTGCTCACCGGTGCCGCCCCCGGGCGACGAACGCGGTGGCCTTCGGCGGCGCGGAGGTGGATGCCTGTTTGCCGATCTCCTCGAAGACGTTCCGATGCTGGTCGAGGTCGCCTGAGACATTGGCCAGCGTGTTGCCGGCACGGCCGAAGGCCAGCCACGCCTCTGGCGGGAACAGTCCGTCCGCCGCGTGGTTCCGGGACGCCCGGCTGCAGTCAGTGACGAGGTCGGTCAGCTTGCGAAGGACACCGTCCTCCAGGTCCACGACCCGCGCCAGGATCTGCGCGGCCTGCCGAGCGTCTGCCTGCAGCAGATGGTTGGCGAGCTGGTCGAGGTGTCGGGTGATGGCGTCGAGGAGGGCGTCGTCGGTGACGGGCGGGTTCATGGCGTTCCAAGGGGATTGGCCCCGCGAGGCTGGTCAGCGGGTTCGGCGGGAGACGGGCGCAGCTGGACCGGAGGGCGGCGCCGGACGGGCAGGAAGACGGCTGGTCCCGCCCGCCTTGACCACCGCCGCGCGCAGGTAGCGGCGCAGGACGAAGACGGCGAGGCGAGGCCGGCGGACCGGATCGAGCGGAGGGACGGACGGGCGCGGGGTGCGGGCCTGCGTCACCGGTTGCGGACGGCCGCTCGGCCACCGGGCTGGGACGCCGGAAGGGCGACATCAGCCGCGGGGCGGGGGGCCGTTCGCAGCGCCACACTGATGCCGAGGCGGGCGAGACGGGCGCCGGCGGCCTGGACCGCGTAGCCCTGGGCGCGGGTGTCGTCGCCGGCCAGTACGTACGCGTTCGAGGCGGTCTCCCACACGAAGCCCTCGGCGAGCAGCACCTCGGACGCGGGCCGGGCGGTGGTCGTCGCCGCGAGGGAGCCGTCCTCCCGCCAGGTCATCACGACCCCTGTGCCGGGGCGGGAAGCGGGCTGCGGGGGGTTCATGACGGCGTGCCTGACCTGGGCGAGTGCGACCTCGTAGCGGGGTAGGAGGTCGGCGGTGACGGCGTGAGCGGCCCGTTCGGGATCGCCCGGCACGGTGATTCCGTCGGGCTCCCGGATCCCTTCGAACGCCTCGGCGGCGATCGATCCGGTCGGGGCGATGGCCGCCACCAGGAACTCGTCGTCGTGCAGCGGGCGGATCGTGACGTACAGGCGGGTGCCGTCCTGCCGGATCAGGTGGGCGTCCTCACGCAGGACGAACTCGGCGATGGCGCCGCTGACCAGGTTGAGGTCCCAGACGTCTTCGGCGTGCCGGAACTGGTCCTCGTCGCCTTGGTGCGGGTGGTACTCGACCATCCAGTTGCCGGGCAGGTTCTCGGCGAGGACAGTGGCGAACGATTCCAGGTCGCGGTCGTCGTCGGGGAGGGATCGGGGGAGGGACATGGGCTCCTCGATGAGGGGACAGGGGGGAAGGTCATCGGGTCCGTCCGAAGGCGGTAGACGTTGGTGGAGCCGGTGGCGGGGGGTGAGGCCCGCGACGGCCCGGGGGCGTGGCGCGGTCCGCGAGGGTGGCGCGCACGCTGCGCAACTCCGTTTCAAGGAGCTGCAGTTCGCGATCCGCCTCGCTGTGCAGGCGGGCGCCCCAGCGCGGATCTGCTGGTCCGCTGAACCGGTCGTACGCGTCGGCGAGCGCGTGCAGGACCAGACCGAGCGAGGCGACGATGCCGTCGTGCGTCGCAGTGAGCTCCGCGAGCTCGAAGGTGAGGTCGTCCACGGAGGCGGCCTCGCGGATCCGGTCGGCGAGGTTCTCGATGGCCCGGCCCGTCGTCACATAACGTGCCTCGGTGCCCTCCCAGGCGAACTCCGGAGAGGCGAGGACCCGGTACCCGGCGGCCTGGAGGCGCGCCACAGCCATACGGGCGACGGCCTGCTCTTCCTCCGGCGTGACCGTGGGGGACAGTCGGTGCCAGGTGGTCCCGTGCGTCTCCCGCAGGAAGAAGGAGCGCTCCAGGATGCCGTGTGCCAGACCGTCCCCGCCGCTCGCGGTGATCACGTCGGTCGTCAGGTCGCGAACGATGACCACCGTCTGCTCGGCGTCCGCGTCCGCCGTGCTCACCGTCGCACCGACGCGGCAGGCGTAGATGTCCGCGGAAGTGCGGACGCCGGGCTTGGGGTGGGCGGAGCGGGTGCGAGACGGGCAGCGATCTGTCCGAGCTGATCCTGCACCCCGTGGAGGCGGCGGGCCGCCCAGAACAGGTCCCGGCCGGCGGCGGCGGTCTCGTGGCCGGGCAGGGCGGCGGCCTGGCGGCCGACCTGCTCGACGAGCTGCCGCACCGCCGCGATCGGCCCGGCCTGTTCGGCGGCCAGCTGGTTCAGGATGCCTGCGAGCGGACTTGTTGCAGCCGGAGCGCGGGTCGGTGAAGCGGCGGTCTGCCGGGTCGCCGCGGGCGCCTTCTCCTGGACGGCGGGGTGTCCGGTGTGAAGAAGCAGGTCGGCTTCGATTCGGCGGGCTTCCGCCTCCAGGGCTTCGGCCAGGCGGCGGGGGGTGGTTGCCCAGGCGCCGTCGAGGCGGATGAGGTTGCCGATCAGGTCCATGCGGTTGGCCTTGTCCCGTACGGCGACCCAGCGGCAGGACCACTCGTCGCCGGGCGGAGCCAGGCCGGCCGTGCGCGCCAGCCGGTGGCCGACCTCGGACCACTCGGCCGGGGAGAGCTCTCGGTCCAGTGGATGCAGGCGCACGTATAGGTGGAGGATCGCGCGTCGGGAGCCGTCCGGGGCGGCGGCGAAGGGATGCTCGACCAGCGGATCGGCGAGGTGCTGGGCCCACTCCGGTGTCGTCCAGTACCGGCTCTCGTCGGTGTATCGGTCGAGCTGGTCCCAGTAGGCCACCACGGTGCCGCCGGGCTCGGTCGTGAGCCCCTCGTCCGCGCTGAGGGGACGACCGAGTGCATCGGCCAGGGCGTCGGCGGCTTCGAAGCCGTGCCGGTACAGGTGAATGATCATGTTCTCGCTGGGGGTGTCGGACTGACAGGTAGGGGGCGGAGGGATGTGGGCCTGTCCGGCTATCGGCCGGCGTCAGCGACGTGGACCAGCTGGTTGAGCGCGGTCACCGAGTACCAGCGGCAGTCGACCGGCTCCTCGCCGGTCCCGACGCGCGGTATCAGGTATTCGCGCAGGGCCTGCTGGTGCACGAGGCACTCGGGGCACCGGGTGGACAGGTGCACCATGTAGCGGGGATGGGCGGTGAGGTAGGAGCGGTGGCCGCCGTTCGGGTCGAGCAGCCGCCACCCGTTCTCGTCGGTCGGCGTGTGCCACGAGTCGGTGACCACCTTCATCGCGTCGCCCCACAGCCGCCCCTCGGCGGCCCCCTTGAAGATCACCACGTGCTCCCCGGGCCGGAAGTGCGCATGGGTGATGTCCCGCTTCGGGGTGAGCGGGTCGTGCGGCAGGTACACGGGACGGGTCTCAGGCACGGACGGTCCTTCCACGAGGTCGCGGGGCGGCGGTGGAAGACAAAGGGTCCGGAGAATCCCCGGTTTCGGAAACCGGGGATCCGCCGCTATATTGCGCGCTGCGTGCCTACCGGAACGGGTTCTCCGTGGGCCGGTCCCGGTCGCTCGCGGCCTCCACGAGTTCCGGCAGATCCACGCCGTCGGCGTCCCGCTGGTCCACCCACCACCCGGCCCGGGTCAGCAGCCGGACCTGCTCCTCCAGCTGCGCCCAGTCGGCTTCGTCCCAGCTGCCTTCGGTGACGAGCGCCTCGTACGCACTGGCCACGAGCTGGTGCCGGCAGCGCTCGCCCCAGCCGAGAATCTTCTCGGTACCCTCCAGTCCGGGCATGTCGAACTGGGTGGCCCACGCCGCCGCGGCGGCCTGTTCCTCGGCGCGCTTGGCGGCCAGCCACTCCGCGGTGCTCGCGGCATCGGCCCGATGCTCGGCTCGCCAGCACTCGGTGCACTTACGCTCCCCGAGCCACCGGGCGTACCCGGCGCGCTGGTCGGCCGACCGGGTCGACATGTCGTAGGGGACGGCGTGTCCACAGCTGTGGACGACCTCGAAGGACGTGGGCACGGCCATGAAGATCTCCTTGGGTTCGAGAAGGGAAAGAGGGAAGGGGGTGTCAGGCGGGACGGGCCGAAGCCCTCCCCGCGCGGTGCGCGGGAACACGGCGGTGCCGACCGCGGCGTGCGCGGGTGCCGGGTACGTAGATCCAGCTCCACGCCGCGGCGAGCACGGCGATGGTGAGCGCCGCTCCGGCGGCGGGGAGGCCGGCGCCGAGCTGGGGATGGGTGGTGAGTTGGCCGGCGAAGGCCGTCCCCGTGGCCTGGCCGATGCCGATGGCGGCGATCAGCCACGCGTACGCCTCGGTGACAGTGCCGGCTGGGGCGAGCGCGTCCACGGTGAGGAAGGCGCTGGTCACCAGGGCCGGGAGGGCCAGACCCGGCAGGGCGGACACGGCGACGGCCGCTGCCGGGCCCGGGCTCAGCAGCAGGGGGAGCCAGCACACGGCGAAGGCGGCGGAACCTACAACGAGCTGAGCGGTGAGACTGCCCGGCCACACCCGTCGGCTGTAGGGCGTGCCGCCGAGGAGGCTGCCGACGGACAGCGCCGCCGGCAGGAGTCCCAGCAGCAGAGCGCTCTCGCTCCGCTCGGCAAGCGCGACGGCCCAGACCGTGTGGGCACCGAGCGCGACGCCGGTCCCGGTCATGGCGACGAGCAGAGCGACCAGCCCGAGCGAGCGCAGGGGCCCGAGAAGCCCGGACGACGCGGCCGTACCGGGGCGCCAGCTCCGGGACGGGGCGGCGCTCAGGACGACCGCCGCCCCAACCAGGCCGAGCACGGCTGTCGCGGCCATGGCGGTGTCCGGTCCGGCGAACGTCGTGATGGCGGCGACCAGCGGGGGCCCCGCGATGAAGATCAGCCCCTGCGAGCCGGTGTCCAGGGCGAGCGCGGCGCGCTGCTGCTGAGGATCGGGCAGCACGCTCGGCCACAGGGCTCGAAGGTTGGCCTCGGCCGGCGGGGTGGAGATGCCGGCGAGGACCACCAGGGCGATGAACAGCGGCGTCTGCGTGGTCGAGTCGACACGGGGCATTGCCAGCATCGCCAGACCGGTGACGCCGGTAGCCGTCCAGGTCACGGCCGTCTGCCCGTGCCGGTCCACGACCCGGCCGAGTGCCGGCTGCCCGAGCGCGGAGGCCAGCCCGTACGCCGCACACGTCAGGGCGGCCGTGGACGTGGCCCCGCCCTGGTCGGCGACCAGCAGGAGGAGTACGACCGGCACCATGCCCGTCGGGAGCCGCGCGACCATGGTGCCGACCAGCAGCCGGGCCACGTACGGCTCGCCCAGAACCGGTCCCGACGTCCGCGCGGTCGTCACCTGCTCATCCCCGGCCGGCGCCCTTGATGTGGCGGCCCGGGCGGGAGGGGGGCAGGTGCCGACGGTGTGACCGAGGAGGCGGTGAAGTCCGGGTCGAGGGACTGCACCAGGTCGACGAGCAGTGTGCCCTGCTGTAGCCAGCGCTCCAGGAGCTGAACAGCTCCTTCCTCGTCCTGCGCGCTGCCTTCGGTCAGGGCTGCGCCGGCCCCGCGGAGGAGATCGTCCAGAGCCTTCGGCAGCGGACCGTACACGCCTTGACGTAGATGATGGTCGAGGCCGTACCAGTGTTGGCAGAGGTCCTCGTTCAACGCCCAGACGCGGGGCAGGGCGCCGCTTGTCCGGGCCGACCGGATCTGATCAAGGACGCGTCCTAGGAGCCGGAAGTGGGCCTGCGCCAGGGCGTGTTCGAAGGAAGGCAGGAGTGTCTCCGTGACCTTCTTCAGGACGCCGGCGACATGGGGTGCGATGACGCTGACCGGCGCCACCGTCCCCAGAGAGGCGAACTGCGCTTCCGGGGCGAGGGCGCCGACGACGATCTGACCGTCCCACAGGCGCCGCAGCACCGCCAGTTCGAGGCCGTTCTCCGAGCGGAGGAAGGCCACTGCCGATACCTGCTCCGAGTACGACTGCATGACGTAGGACAGCGATCCCCCCAGGGAGTCCCAGAGAAAGTTCAGGCGGCTACGTGAATCCGAGGGTGAGAGAAGGCAGTTGCCGACCTCCACCGTCCAGGAGTCATCAAGGCCGGCAGCGATGCCTCGCCCGATGTCGCCGATGAACGTCTCGGGGGTGGTGGTCACTGTGATGTCGAACCGGTGCGCGTTCGTGTAGAGCGTGTCGAGTGCCTTCTGCACACCGTCGAGGTCGGACATCGGAAGGACGTGGATTCCCTCGTCGGCCGACTCGAAGTGCGCGAGGTCAAGGGCGATGACGGCCCAGTCGACACCTGGCCCGCTAGGGAGGGCGACGATGCCGTCGTCAGGGCTTGAGTGCAGAGTGATGTGGGCGGTAGGGGACACGGGTGTTCTCCGGAAGGCGGCGCGTCAGCGGCGCCGCGACGGAGCCGCGCGCAGGGCGGGAGCGCGGCGATGAGGCGGGGTGGGGGGAGGGGGGGAGCTGAGGCTGGAGTCGAGGAGGACGGGGTATCGCGCGGTGCGGAGCATGTCGGCGGCCCACTGGGCGCGGTCGTTCTCCCAGGTCTCGCCCATGTCGAACGGGAGACGGATCCAGGGGCCTCTCAGCGTCGGCTGGGCCAGGAAGCCGGCCCGCAGGAGCAGTTCCATGGCGAGCGAGTCGACGGGGCCGGTGACTTCCACTTCGCCGCCGCGCTCACGGACGATGCGAATCGAGGCGTCGTCCACGGGTCACCGCCCCCGCGAGACAGCAGCGCGAACCGGTCCGGCGGCGGGGATGGGCGCCGTTGTCGCGGGCGCGGTCGTGAGGGGGCGCTGAGGGGAACGGCTGGCTGCCGCCGCTGCGATGCGGGCCCGGCGCTCGGTCAGCCCGTTGCCTCGCGTGGGAGAGGGTGGGGCGGACTGGGCGGGGTCGAGGCTGTAGTTGGCCTGGACGGCGAATCCGGCTTGGCGGAGATCGTGTACGGCTTGTCGTCCTCGTCGCCACGGATCGTGGTCCTGGCGGGTGAGGCGGTACAGATCAGCGGTGCCGGGCACGAGCTCGAACTGCTCGCGCGTCAGGTACCAGTTGGCCAGATGCGGCGTGATCTCTGTTGTCGGTCGGGCTACGACACCGAGGTCGGGGTCGAGACCGAAGTGGAAATGGGGGACATGGGGCATGTACGTCCTCGGAGTGGGAGGGGAGGAAGACGAGGGGGGTCACCGGCCGCGACCGGAGGTGGTCGGGGCTGCGAGGGCTCGGGGAGTCGAGGCGAGCGCCCTGCGGGAGTCGGCCGCGGACGGGGGTGGCAGGGTGGCCCGGGCGTGCTTCAGGAGTACGGGGGCGTCGGCGAGCCATCGGCGTACGTCGTCGGCCGACGCAGGGGGCAGCGGGACTGGTGCCCTGAATACAGAGGGCCGGTCGCCTCGCCCCGGCCGGAGCAGAGCGTCCAGCCGGTCCAGCGCCTCGGCATCCTCCCGGTCCGGGGCGGTGGCCCACCAGACTCGGTCGAGGAGGTGCGCCGCGTGGGGGCGAAGCCGGCGGAGCACGGCCGTCGAGCTCTCGGCGTGGCCGTCACCGGCAGAGCGCCGCAGGTCTTCCAGACGTCCGTGCCCGCTCTCGACCTCCGCCAACAGGCGCTTGTGCACCGCGTGCTCATAGCGGGGAAGAAAGCTGGTCGTCACCTGGGCGGCGGCGAGCCTCGGGTATTTGGGCAACCCGATGGCCGGCGGAGCGAACGGATTGTCGTAGTTGTCGTCGAAGGTGCTGCTCGCGCACGCGCCGAGCAGGTAGCGACCTGTGGCGCCAGGCTGTGATCAGGAGCAGTTCCGCGCCGGTCGAGCTGGTGAGGACAGCGCCGTACGGGACGCGGCAGCGCTCCATTACCTCGGTGAGCTGACCGCTGTCCCACAGCAGAGGGAGCCAGTCCTCCTGCCACACAGGGTGGGCGTAGATCTCGACCTTCGCTGTCCAGTCGCCGGGCAGGCAGCGCGCCAGCTTCTGGGCGTAGTCCCCCAGATACGGGTTGGAGCTGGTGGTCAGTGCGACCCGATAGAGCTTGGCGGCCTGGGCCAGCGCGGGCATCACGTCCCGCATCGTGGTGAGGTCGCGCAGGACGTGGAAGCCCGCCTTCTGTTTCTCGAATGCGCCTGTCGAGCGGAGGGCGGTGTGTCCGTGGGAGTACTTGTCGCCCACGGGGATGGCGACCAGGCCCTCCTTGGCGCTGACGCAGAGGATGATCTCGGCGTCCGGCCGTGCCTGCGGCAGTGCGGTGCCGGCCATGTTCACGCTGCCCTGGCGGCGGCGAAGGCGTTGCGCAGGGCGTGGCCGTAGGCGTGGGCGTGCTGTCGGGCGGCGAGCTCCAGCTCGTCGTACTGTTCGTTCTGTGTCATCTGCCCTTCGTGCTTGCGGTACTTGTAGACGGGCAGGGGCAGCAGGACGCCGGGGGCCAGGTTGGTGACGCCGACGGCGGCCATGTAGTCCTCGCCCTGGACGAGGCCGCCCATGCCGCCGGCCGCGCGTACGAGGCGGGTGCGGGCCAGGATCGTCGTGGGCCCGATCGGGATCGAGTCCTGCGGGAGCGGCCAGTACGTGACCACGTCGCCGGCGGCGTGGAAACCGGGTGGGGTGGGGCACTCCCACACGCGGGTGGTGCCGTCCGGCAGCCAGTCCGCGCTGTACCCGGCGACCCACCCGAGGCGGTCGGTGACTGCGGCCAGCCGTACACCCAGGCTCCAGTCGGGGAAGACGTCATCGTCGTCGGCCCAGTTCACGAACTCGGTGTTCACGAGGTTCAGGCCGAGGTTGCGGGCGCACGCGGCGCCGACTGGACGGGGAAGAGGGAGAACCCGTACCCGCGGGTCGACGGCGATCGGGGCAGGCACGTTCTCGGGCGGGGCGCCGTCGAGGACGAGCACGGCCTCCCACGGAACGTTCTGGCGGGTCAGGCTGGCGTGCATCTCCTCCAGGTAGAGCAGGCGGTCGGGGCGGAGCTGGGTGGCGATGACGACGGTGATCTGCGGGGCGGACAGGGATGGGCTCCTGGATTCGGGGTCAGCGGGTGACGCGGGTCTTGACCGGTACTGGCAGGGGGCTGACCGCCGGGACGACCTTCAGCGCGGGGCGGGCTGGCCGGACGGGTACGGGCCGGTCACGGCCCCACAGCGACGGGGTGCCCTGGAAGCGCGCGAGCGGAGATGTCTCCCAGCTTACGATCGGGCCTCCGTGGTCGTCCCAGGTCAGGGCGATGACCTCGATGCCGTGGTCGTGCAGGATGTAGCCCCATTCGAGGCCGTCGGCGTTGGCCTGCGTGATGGTGATGGGCTCGGCCGGCTCGCCGGAGAGGGTGACGATGTCGTCGAGGGGACGGCTGGGGAAGCGCTCCGCGTGCGGATCGATCTGGTTCAGCACGTGCTCGGGGGCGCCCTCCAGCAGGTCCATGCCGAGCCCCGACCAGTCGTGCGGGGCGTCGACGAGATGACGGCGAAGGGCTTCGAGGTCGCCGGCGAAGCGGTACTGCAGAGCACCGAGCAGCAGCGGGAGCTGGTTCTCGGGGTAGCCGTCGAAGTGGCAGTAACGGCCGGCGTACCGGCTTCCGGTCGAGGGGTCGGTGGGGCGAGCGATGAAGGAACGGGTTGACAAGTTCAGCCTTCAGAAGGGTGTTAGCGGCTGGGCTTAGGGCCGGAGGACGGCGCCTCAGGCGGGAGGCCCGGTGCGGGCTTCGACCCCGGTTGTGTAGGAGCGGGGTCGTACGTCGCCCGGAGCGCGGCGAGGTCGGCTGCCTCGGCGTCCCAGAGCGTGGACACGAGGCGGTTGGCCGCCTCCATCACCTTCCGGGACGGGGAGTCGGCTTCCGACTTCCCATACCGGCCGTTCCAGTCGGCGATGTCTGACAGGACCTGGCCCATCGACTCCAGCACGGGCCTGCAGGCTTCGATCAGGTGTCTGGTGACCGCACTGACCTCGGCGATTGTCCGGGCCTCGTTGAGTGCGACGCGATATGCGGCGGTGTCGAGAGGGACAGGCGAGCCAGTCGGCAGAGGACGCTCGGCGAGGTACGCCTCGGCGTCACGACGAGCCCATCGCAGGAGGTCGCCCTCCGTCGCCATGCCGAAGTGCGCGGCGATGATCTGTTCGGTGCTGCGACCGATGTTGTCGTAGTGCTCGTAATCGGGGTGCAGGGGAACTCCAGGAGAAGGGGTCAATGCATACGGGAATCGGTGTCGAAAAGGTCCAATTCGGCTGCGTGCAGCTGATGTTGGACGACGAAGCTGCGTCCGGCGACCTTCCAGAGGCCGCGGCCCCGGCTGAGGTGGGACAGGGCTCCGGCTTCTACGGAGGTCAGGCCGAGGAGGCTGGAGGCGGCGGCGAGCTGGTCGGTCTCCTGGCGGTAGATCACGCGCGTGCTGCAGTCGGCGAGCAGGCCCTCGGCCAGGGCGCGGCTCTGGCTGCCGGCGTCGCCGGCGGAGAGCAGGTCGGACAGGCGGTGGATCACCATCAGGTTCGCGATGCCCAGGCCGCGGGAGAGCTTCCACTGGCCCTGCATGCGCATGAGGAGGGCAGGGTGGCGCAGCACGCGCCACGCCTCGTCGTAGACCACCCAGCGCCGTCCGCCGCCGGGGTCGGTGAGGGCGGCTTCCATCCACGCGGAGGCGCAGGTCATGGCGAGGACGAGCGCGGTGTCGTCGCTGCCGCCGAGGCGGGAGAGGTCGACGGTGAGCATCGGCCGGTAGGGGTCGAAGACCGTGGTCGACGGGGCGTCGAACATGCCCGCCAGGTCGCCGAAGACCAGGCGGCGCATGGCGTGGGCGAGGTCGCGGGCGGCATCTCCGAGGCGTCCGGAGAGCAGGCCGCCGGCCAGTTCGAGGCCGGGACCGTCGGCCAGGGCGTGGGCGACGTCGCCGAGGAGAGGCTCGCGGCTGGCGGCGGCGGCCCGGGCGACGGCGCTGTCGAGCGCGATGTCGAGGGCCGTGTGCTCCATGGGCAGCAGATCGCGGCCCAGGACGGTGCGGGCCAGGGAAGCAAGCAGGAGCAGACGGCGAGTGCGGACCTCTCCCGCCCATTCGGTCTGTGGGACCGAGGAGGGCCGGGGTGCGGCGTCGAGGGGGTTGAGGCGGCCGGGCAGGCCCGGGCCGAGCGCGATGGACTCGCCGCCCAAGGCCCGGGCGACGTCCGACCATTCGCCCTTGGGGTCACACGGGACGTAGACGCGGTAGCCGAAGGCGATGCTGCGCAGGGCCAGGCTCTTGGCCAGGGCGGACTTGCCCTGGCCGATCACCCCGGCGAGCAGCACGTTGGGGTTGGTGAAGCCCTCGACGCGCCCGTACAGGGAGAACGGGTCGAAGGTGAAGCTGCCTTCGGCGTGGAGGTCCTTGCCGATGTAGATGCCGTCGGCGCCCAGGCCGCCTTCGGCGAGGAAGGGGTAGGCGGCGCTGGCGACGGCGGTGGTCATACGGTGCGCGGGGAGCTTGAGGCGGTTGCCGCGGGCGGAGGCGGGACCGGGACGTCCGGTGGGTGGGTAGAACGGCGCGGGGAAGGCTGCTTCCCCGGACTGCTGGTCGGGTCCGGTGCCGGCGGCGGTGCGGGCCCGGGCTTCTGCGCGGGCGGTCTGCTTGCGCAGAGCCCGGCGCTGGGCGCGGTCGATGCCATGCGGGGTGAACAGGGGAGTGGCGCTGGCGCGGCGGTGGGACAAGGGACGCTTCCAGTAGGACGGTTCAGGACGCGAGGTCGGCGGCGGTGGTCTTGCGCCGGATCGCGTGGACGGCGGCGAGGTGCCGCTGGCAGATGGTGAGGAAGGGCGGTCCCTCGGGAAGCCGGTCGGGCTGGCACTTCTCGTCCTCCGTGGCCGCAGGGACCAGGTGGAAGGCCGCGTGGACGGAGTCGGCGGCCTGCCACACGCGGGCGTGGGCCGTGGCCAGGTGACGTCCGGCTGCCGGGCGCTCGGGGCGGGTCTGCTCGGCGGCCTGGTCGATGAGGCGGTGCAGGGCGGTGAGATGGGCGTGGAGCGCGTCAAGTTGGGGCCGGTCGCTGGGCTGGGCCTGGCCGGTCGCGCTCTGGGCGCGGGTGTGGTGGCGCAGCCCGGCGGTGGCGGCCCGCAGGTAGGGGTACGCGTCACCGTCGAGGGCGTCGCGGCGGTCATCAGGGGACATGGGCTTCTCGCGGGGAAGGAGGACGCCGTCGGGCGGCAGGGCGGGCTACAGGGTGCTGCGGGCGAGCGGGAGGGCCGCGGTGATGAAGGCGTCGGCCTGCTGGTAGATCAGGCGCCGCAGGTCGACCTGGGCGTCGGCGGCGGCCGTCTCGATCTGGGTGCAGGCGGCGTCGAGGTCCTGGTCGGTGTCGGCGGAGACGGTGAGCAGTCCGGTGAGGGCGACGTCGGCGTGGCCGGAGATGAGCTGCTTCTCGCGGGTCTTCACGTCGGCGTACTCGACGCTGTCGGCTTCGGAGTCGACCTGTCCTCGGCGCTGGCGCTCGGAGGCGTCCGCGATGATCGCGGCCTTGCGGCGCTGGACGTCCCGCAGAGCGGAGTCGATGCCCTGGGGCGCGTAGATGAGGGAGAAGGTGCGGCGGACGCCGGCGCTGAACATCAGGCTGTGCAGGAAGCCCGGGCTTGTCTCGGTCCGCGGCCAGTTTTCGATCCAGAAGGTGGCGTGCCGGGCGCTGTCGGTGACCAGCCGGTCGGCCTCCTCGACCTGGGCGACCGGTCCGGCGGCGGCAGGGTCGGCCTCTGCCTGGCCGGTGGCGGACCACTGCTGCAGGTGCGCGGTGGACGCCGGGTCGTACGCGGTGCGCAGCACGGCGGCGATCTCCTGGGGCCCCAGCCATCCGGAGACGGTCAGGCCCGCGTTGCGGGCGGCCTGGGCGACCGAGGAGGTGGTCTGTTCCATGACGGTGAAGGCGCCGGCGAGGCCGCCGCCGGCCTGGCTGATCAGGCGCTTGGCGGCCTTCAGGTCCAGGGCGATGGCGAGGTACGCCTCGTGCGGGGCGGCGGCAGGTCCGGCCGAAGCGAGGAGTTCGGTGTAGATCTGGCCGGCGATCGGGGCATGGGGGTTGCCGTGCTCGGTCCAGTGCCGGGTGAGGCTGTCGCCGGAGTTCGGCACGGTCCGCTCCAGGACCTGCACGGTCGAGATGCGTCCGGTGCGGGCGATGCCGGCGAGAGCCCGGCCCCACGCGGATACGTTGGCTGTCTGGGTGGCCGGGTCGAGCAGTGCGAAGGCGCGGGAGCTGACGCGGGCGACGGCGGTCAGGGTCTGGGTGTGGGGGTCGTGGACGGCGGCGGCCCCGGAGTCGGCGGTGGCGACGCGCAGGGATGCGGCGGTGCCGGGCAGGTGCAGCAGCCCCTCCACTCGGGGCCGGGAGACGGGGCGGGCGCGCCACAGGGTCTGGCCGGTCCGTCGGCGGTGGGCGAAGCGTCCGGCGAGCGGCGCCCAGTCGATCAGGGAGCGGCCGTCGCGCCGTACGCCGACCAGGACGGCGGTGGTGAGCCACAGCGGAGCCAGGACGACGGCGCCGAGCAGGCCCGCGGTCACCACGGTGGCCAGCAGCATGGCGAGGGTCGAGGAGACCAGGACGAGCTGGGGGAGGGTCAGGCCGAGGAGGATGCCGCGACGCGACCGGGTAGGGAATTTGACGGTGAGAACGGAGGACACGATCGCTTCCGGGAGGGAGGAGCCGGGGCAGGGCGGGGAGGGTCCCCTGCCCCCGGCGGCGGGTGTACGGGAGGAGCGGCTACGGGCCCGGCGGCGGGCCGGCGGGTGCGGAGTCGCTGCTCGCGGCCCCGTGAGCGGGCGGCATCGCAGCCGAGCTGTTGCCGAGCTCACCGCTCTGCTGTCCCGCGGGGGCGGCTTCGCTGCCGGCCCAGTTCCCGCTCCAGCTCGGAGGGGTGCCCTCCTGGCCGTCGGGCGTGCCGCCGCCCTGGGACTGAGGCGAGATCGTCTGCTGGAGCAGGTCCTGCAGACGGCTCTCCGAGTCGCCCTTGGAGCCTTCGCTCTGCATGCCAGTGCCGGTCGCGGGGTTGGCGGCGATGTCACCGGGGAACCCGCCACCGCCGGCCTGGGCACCTCCTGCCGCGCCGGCTCCGGCGGCGGCGCCGCCCGTGCCGGCGGTCGCCGCTGCGGCTGCTGCCTTACGGCCGGCGTTCTCGGCGTGCTGGCGGGCCACTGAGGCTCCTGCGCCACCGGCGCGGTGGATGGATTCGCCATCGGTGCCCTCGGACGCCCAGTGGACGAACTTGAAGACCATGTACGGGCACAGCAGCACGAGCAGCATGATCACCATGCCTGCCGCGACGTCCGCCAGGGCGGCGAGGCCGTCCTTGCTATCGGCTTCGCCGAGCGCGGAGATGCCGAGGACGAAGACGATCGTCATCAGAAGCTTGGAGACGACGAGCGTGGCGGTGGCTTCGATCCAGCCGCGGCGCCACCGGCGGGCGACCTCCCAGCCGCCGCCCGCTCCCGCGAACACGGCCAAGGTGACCATGACAAGGATGCCGACCTTCCGGACCATCATCACGCACCAGAACAGGAACGCTCCCGCGGCCGAGGCGAGCGCGGCGATGACCGCGACGAGCCACCCGAGTCCCGCGACGGCACCGATCTGCGAGACCCGGACGATCCGGCGTACGGCGGAGGCGATGTCCGTGCCGGCCGCAGCGAACAGTCCGGCGGAGAGCGCGTCGACGACTTCGATTGCCACGGTGGTGAAGGTGATCGCGCAGCACGCGAACAGAACGCCCGAGGCGGTGCCGGTGAGGGCCTGGACGAGGGCTTGGCCGTCGCGTTTGATCGCGGCTTTCACGAGCTGGGCGCAGAACGTCGCGACGAGCAGGACGAGACCGATGGGCAGGATCGTCGCGTAGTTGTCGCGGAACCAGCTCGCGCCGAGGTCGATGGCGGTGGTGCGGTCGATGGCCTTGGCAGCCAGGTCGGCCGCCGCGGCGGCGAGGTCGCCGGCGCTCTGCACCATCCAGTTTCCGATCGCGCCGACGGGGTCGGAGGTGAATTCGATCGCGTCGCCGATGGCGCAGATCGAACCGGCGACGGGCAGGTCACAGAAGCCCACGTCGGGCGTCCTTTCGGGTCAGGAGATGCAGGAGAGAGTTACGGGGCGACGCGCGGGGCGACGGCGACCAAGCGGCAGTCCGCGCTGGGCCGACACTGGACGGCCAGGGTGATCTGGCGGTCCTCGGCTCCCGATCCGCCACCGGTCCAGGCCAGCCGGGTCTTGCCGCGTACGGTGACGGCGTAGATGTACGCCTCGGTGATCGCGGCGGGATCGTCGGCGATGGCCTGCTTGAACGCGCTGGGGAAGAACGCCGTGTTCGTCGTGGCTGTGGCGTGCTGGCCGTTGTCCTTCAGCCGCGACCACAGCACCGGATCGGGGATCTGGGCCTGCACGGAGTCCCAGTCCGCGTATGCGGATTCGGACGTCAGCCAGGACTTCATCCCGGCGAACTGCTCGGCGTGGCTGGTGGTCCGGGCGTCGAAGGACCACAACATCGTCGCCGCCGCCCGGGCGAAGACGAGCGGGTCGGAGACCGGAGGCGGCCCGGCCACCGACGCCGCCGGTAGGTCGTTCGGAAGAGGAGCCGAACCGACGGCGCCAGCAGTGGGCGAGGCGGTGTTGCGCGGCTGCGGCGCGGCGTTGACCGTCTTGCTGCTGCCGGTCCACCAGGAGACCACACCGGCCACGAGCAGCAGCGTGATCAGTGCGCCGGCGGCGATGGCGGCTCGGCGTGAGGGACGCCAGCCGACGCTGGGAGAGAGGGAACGTTTCCCCATTACTGGACCTGGGATCCGAGGGCGGAGAAGAAGGTGACGATGCCGTTGGCGGCGCCGAGCCCGAGGGCGGCACCGGCGGCCACCACGGCGCCCTTCTTGCCGGTGGCCTCGGCCTGGTGGCCGCCGGTGTGGTGACCCCAGGCCCACACGCCGAGGCTGACGGCGAGCGCGCCGACCACGGCCACGATGCCGAAAAGATTGATGCTGTTCACGACGGTGCGCAGGACTTCGAGGCCCGGTAGGCCGCCGCCCTTCGGGGAAACGCCGGGGTCGAAGGCGAGCAGGAGATGGTCGTACGGGAGGGCGGTGAAGGTGGTGGGGGAGATGGTCGTGCGCTCCTTGTGCGGGCAGGGCTCAACGGCCCGTGCCGGGGAACGGGAGAAGAGGGAAGGAGGGGAGAAGCGCTCGGCGGCGCGAAGTTGGCCCGGCCCGCCCGGCGCCTCGAAAGGGCTGGCCGGGCGGGGCCGGTGTCAGAGGACCCGGCGCGCGCTGTGGGCGGCGTAGTCGGTGAGGGTGCTGAACCGGACGTTGCGGTCGGTGCGGGGGGCCTCGATGACGAGCCCGTGGCCCGCGTACAGACCGACGTGCTCTGGGGCGGACTTGGTCCCGCGGCTGAACACGAGGTCTCCCGGGCGGAGCTGAGTGAGGGGGACGGCTCTGCCTTCGTGCGCCTGGGTCTGGGAGACCCGGGTGAGAGCGACGCCGGCGGCCTTGTACGACTGCTGGGTCAGGGAGCTGCAGTCGCAGCGCCTGAGCGGGTCTTGGCCGTGCGCGTCCGTGCAGGACCCGCCCCACTGATAGGGCGTGCCGAGTTGGTGCATGGCCCAGTCAAGGGCGGTCTTCGCGCGAGGATCGGCGTCCGCGGGGATCGTGTATCCCTTCGGGACCGTGCCTTCGGGGATCGGACCGGTGGCGGCACCGCCGGTCTGCGGCTCGCACGAGTCGGCCGGCTGCTGGGCCGGTGTTCCGCCTGCGGAACCGTCGGGCGCGTGGAGTGCGGTCACCAGCGCCTGCTGCAGGGCACGAGCGAGGGGCTCCCACTGGGCGTAGGCGTCCGGGAAGCCGGAGCGCTGTACCGCCTGCGCGGCCTGGGTGATGGTCATCTGCTGCCAGCCGGAGACCTTCAGCAGGCCCTCGTAGAACTTCCTGCTGGCGTAGGCGGGGTCGCGGATCTGAGTGGGAGTTCCCCAGCCCTGGCTTGGGCGCTGCTGGAACAGACCGAGCGAGTCACGGTCGCCGTACGACAAGTTGCGCAGCCGGGACTCCTGGATCGCGGTGGCCAGCGCGACGACCTGGCCGCGTTCGGGAACGCCGAGGTCGATGCCGGTGGCGACGATGGTGCGGGCGTGCGGGATCTGTTCGTCGGGCAGTTCGAGGCCCTCGATACGCGAGCCCTTGGCGCCGGAACCACCGAGGACGGCGGCGACCTGCTGCTGTACAGCGGCGGCGTCGACCGGGGCGGTGGTGCAGGACGGCACTGTCACGGCCGAGGATCCGCCGGCGGCGGCGACAACGGCCGTGCCGGCGAGGAGAAGAGGGGGAAGGCAGAGCGCGCCGATCGCGGCGGCCCCCTTCACTCGCGGGCGGTCTCCGGGCGGAGGTCAGCGAAGCGGTCGCATGGGGAGGGGAAGGGGCGGGACAGGGACACGGCGAGTCCTTCGGGGAGGGCTCCGGCCGCACGGTGCGCGAGAGGAAGGGCCGTGGGGCCGGAGCGGTGGTGCGAGAGCGGGCTGGCCGGGGTGCGTGTTGGCTCACGCACCCCGTCAGGCGGGGGTGTTACGGACGGAACATCAGCGGGACCTCCATGGAGCGGGGAGGGAAGACGAGGAGTTCGGGTGGGGTCAGCAGGGGCGGTACATGACGGCCTCCGTCTCAGGTCAGTGGTGCTGGGGAGGGAAGGGCGAACAGCGCGGCGCGGAGCGCGTGCGGGGTCACGGACGGAACACAAGGGCCTCCTGGGCAGGAGTGGGGAGAGGGGGAGGGCGCCATCGGCGGTGTCCGCCGGGCAATGACAAGACAGTAAACCCGGATCCCCGGTCACCGAAATCGCCAACCGGAATCGGAGCGCTTTTCCTGGCTCTTCGGCGGTGATGCTTCTCAACCGGGGATCGTGCCCTAGAGTTTCGGCCTCCCCCTTTGCGCCCGGTCGAACTCGGCTTCTGCCGCCGGGCCTGCCATCAGGGGACCCTCCTTCCGTTTCTCCTCCGAATTGGGGCACCCTCATGTCTTTTTCCCTGCACCACGGTGACGCGCTGAGCGTCCTGTCGACGCTGCCCGACGGCTGCGCCGACTCCGTCATCACCGACCCGCCGTACAACTCGGGTGGCCGGACCGCGCAGGAGCGCACGAGCCGTTCGGCCCGGCAGAAGTACGTCTCCGCGGACGCCAAGCACGTCCTGCCGGACTTCACGGGCGAGAACATGGACCAGCGCAGTTACACGCTCTGGCTGACGCAGATCATGACCGAGGCGCACCGGGCCACGAAGACCGGCGGGACGGCGCTGCTGTTCACCGACTGGCGCCAGCTCCCGGCGACCACAGATGCCCTCCAGGCCGCCGGCTGGCTGTGGCTGGGCGTCCTGACCTGGCACAAGCCGCAGGCCAGGCCCCAGAAGGGCAAGTTCCGGCAGGACTGCGAGTTCATCGTCTGGGGAGCGAAGGGCCGGGTCAACGCCGCCGCGAACCCCGTCTACCTGCCCGGCCTCTACAGCGCCTCGCAGCCCTCGGGCAAGGACCGCAAGCACATCACCCAGAAGCCCGTCTCGGTGATGCGCGAGCTCGTCAAGATCGCCCCGCCCGGCGGCACGGTCCTGGACTTCTGCGCCGGATCCGGCTCCACCGGCGTGGCCGCTCTGCTCGAAGGACGGCAGTTCATCGGCATCGAGAAGACCGAGGAGTACGCGTCCGTCGCCACCGAGCGCCTGTCGGAGACCCTGCGAGAGACCGCATCCCAGGAGGACTTCGTCCTCGGCGCCTGAACGGAAGGGCGCAATATAGCGGCCGATCCCCGGTTTTCGAAACCGGGGATTCTCCGGACCATCGGAGCCACTGAGTCAACGGCTCCGGCTGCAAGGAGATCCTTTTCGTGTCCGAATTCACCGAGTCCCCCGACGGCGGGGAATTGGAGCCCGTCCGTGTTCCGGAGCCGGACCTCGAATCGATCGAGGTGTCCGTCCGGAAACTCCTCGATCGCTCGGCCGAACAAGCGCGGGTCATCGACCGTCTCGCCGCCACCCCGCCGACCGATCCGCGGTCGGCGGGCATGCCGTTCGCCGGCTTCCCCGGCATGCCGGCCTTCACCCCGCCACCGGACCCCAAGCCGATCCTGGAGCTGGAAGGCAACGAGTTCGAGGACGAGCTGGCCGTGTTGAGCGACTGGGTCGACGACGTCCTGATGGACGTCTACGGCGCCGAGATCACCACCGCCGCTCCCTGGTGCCCCGAGTGGCAGGAGCACCTCGACGTCGTGGCGTGGCTGCACGCCTTGTGGATGGCCTACCAGCAGCACAAGGAGCCGGACGCCGGCGCGTCCGGGATGTTCGTCTGGCACCGCGACTTCCTCACCCACGCCATGGCCCACGTCCGCTCACCCGGCGGGCCGCTCAGCGCCTGCCAGACGGACCCGGAGCGTCCCGAGCACCGGCTCCTCCGTGGTCCCGGCCCGTCGACAAGGACCCTCGCCCGCGATGCCCGATCGCGGCAGGAGAACGGTGACGCGCCCTCGACCGAAGCCGGCCCCGCGTCATGACGGCTGACCCCCGCCCTGCCTACGGGCTGTCGTTCAACCCCGGCGCCCTCACGGACCTGCGTGCCCTGCCGCAGGACATCCGGGACCGGGCACTCGACCTGATCGAGGGCGTCGTCCGGGCCCGGATCACCGGCCCTGAACTCGCCTACGAGCTGCGCGAGTACCGCAAGCTCTACCTCGGCGCCGGCGCCGAATGGCGGATCGTCTACCGCCTACAGAAGGCCCCGCCCAGCTCTCAGCACACCGTCGAGGCGCACATCGTCGCCGTCCGGCCCCGCGCCCGGCACGAGGTGTACGACGTCGTCCGCGCCCGCGTGAACCGGCCGCGCCCACCCGCGGGCCCTCGTGTCCACGCGGCCCGCACCATCCCGCCTCAGCTGCAGAGCAACGCTCCCCAGCCTGCGGCCAGGGCCGCCACGACTGCTTCGCCGGCGCCGCCGTGGCGACCGGCGGACCTGTTCACCTCGCCCACGCACCACAACGACCCCAAAGGACCTCAGCGTTGACCATCCGAAGCCCGTTCCTCCGCCTCCTTGGCGCCCTCCTGGACGACGACCTCACGGACGCCCGCACGCCCGCGCCGAACCCGCACCACCAGGCCCTCCTGGACGCGAAGGCACGCCAGGACGACCTCGAACGTGAACTGCTCGACATCGTCAACGGGCCGAGGCCGGTCACCGAAGGTGAGGTCGACGACGAGATCGAGGACATCGCGGCCATCCTCAAGGATCTGATCGCAGCAGGGCGGGAGGTGGACCGCCTGCTGGGCGACGACACCTGCTCGGCACCGGCCGCACCGGTCGAGACCGACCCGGGCGGGGCCGCCCCTCAGCTGGACCCGTGCTGCTTCCCTCGTCGTCCTCTCGGCGGAGAGTGCATCGCGGCTGCCTGTCTGGCCGTCTTCTCCGCGTACGGCTCCCCGGACGCCCTGGCCTCCGCCGACCTCGTCGACGGACTTCGGACTTTGCCGGGTGTGGCCGAGGGCCGCTGGCCGTACGCGTCCCTCACACAGGCCAGGCTGGCCACACTGCTGCGCCCGTACGAGGTCTCCAGCCGCGACATCACCCTCCCCGACGGCCGACGCCGCAAGTCCTACCGGCGCACGGCCCTCCTCGCCGTCCTCTGCTCGGACTGCGCAGGCTTCTGGCAGACCCGGTGACAGCTACACCCCGCACCACGGCCCCGACAGCCCTGGACGGACCGATCGAGCAAGCCGTCGGAGACCCGGCCGGCCTGCACCACGATCACCACGCCGGGCTGCTCTCGAAAGACCGCACCGCCCTGGCGTCCGCCCACCGCGCCCTCGGGGTCGCCGAGACCGCGGTCGCCTACCACCGCAACGTGCTGATGCAGCTGTCCTCCGGCGCGCACGTCGTCGACGACGCCCTGCTCGACCGGATGCGGCGGACCCTACGGGACCTCGCCCAGGCCGTTGACGACCGGGACGAGAAGCAACTCCGTGCCGCTGCTGCCCTGGAGAGGGTCCGAGCCTCCGCCCCGCCTACGCCCGCGATCAGCACCGACCTCACCGCGCACGACCTGGCCGCCCTGCTCTCGCTCGCCGCCGGCGGAACCGTCCGCGAGCACCTGCACACCCACCGGGTCTCCGTGCGGACGACCCAGGGCCGTCTCGTGGACTACATGGCCTTCCAGCGCCTCGAACACCACGGCCTCGTCGCGAGAGACACCTCCCGCGACCTGATCGTCGGCCAGCCCGCCACCCTCACCGACGCCGGCCGCTCCACCCTCGTCGGCTCCCGCCACCCCGCACAACAGCAGCCTGCCGCGCCCGTACGTCCCGCCGGCGCCTGGCCAGTTCCGGCGCGCAGCCGCTGAATCACCGCCCGCCGCCCAACGGCGGACGGCCCCGAGGCCACCAGCCTCGCCGCCGGCGGACGCTCTGCCCGCCCGGCAGCCCCGCCTTCCCTCATCCCCAGAACCCTCAAGGAGTTCCTCCGTGCGTTTCACCCGTGCTGCCCTGTGCGCCGTCGCCCTCGCCACCGCCGCTGTCCCGGTCGCAGCCTCCGCGGCCACCGCCGCGACCACCACAGCCCCTGCGGCCACGCCGCTCGTCCGTGCCTGCGACCTCCCCGGTCCGTGGACCATCGGCACCAGCGCCGTCAAGATCCGCAAGAGCCCCACGACCAGCTCCACCGCCGTGGGCGTCCTCTACAAGGGCCACCGCTTCACCGTCCACTCCTCCCGGAGCGGCTGGCACTACATCACCGACCTCACCACCGGCGTGAAGGGCTGGGTCTCCGGCACCTACGTCTACCGCGACGTCCGCATGTGCCTCGACTGATCCCCCAACCGGGCGCTGCCCGACCTTCCGGCCACCCCCGTCCGGCACCCGCGTGACTCGTCGCACCGCGTCGTGGGGCCCCCCCCCGCGCCGGGGCCCCCCCGCGGGGGCGCCCCCCCCCCCCCGCCCCCCCCAGCCCACCCCAACAGCACCCCCACCACCCCCCCCCCCCCC
>NZ_JBSGTX010000080.1:0-13595 GCF_053607625.1 Streptomyces sp. NPDC055103 | reverse complement strand
GCGGCGCCCCGGGGGGTGCCGCTCCCCGGGGGTGCGCCCCGCCGCCCGGCGCGGGCCCCCCCCACGGCGGCGCGACCGCCCTCCCCTCGACCGAAAGCCCCATCCCTACGTGACCGACGACAACCCCGCCTACGAACTCGACGGCTTCGAGCCCGCCGCCCCCTGCCACCAGGACCTTCTCGAAGCCGTGGAGAGCTCGTCGTACAAGGTCCTCGGCGAGCACCGCACGTGGACCGACGCCTACTTCGTCCTGTACGACGAGGGCGCTCCCTGGGGCATTCCCGGAGAACCCCAACTCAGAGCGGTACACGTCGCCCGGGACCTGAAAGCCCGCACCTTCACGATCGACAGCACAGAGCTTCCGCTGATCGCGATGGCCGAATCGTGGCTGATCGCGCGAGGCTGCCCGGCCGCCGTGGTCGGCCCCGACCGCTACCAGCCGGCCGACGCCATCACACAAGCCCTGGAAACCCGCATCCGCCGCGACGGCGACCACTTCGCCCTGCTCGCCAGCTACACCGACGACGAGCGCGACGCCCCCGAGACCGCGGTGATGCTGCGCTCCCTCGACCCTCACGCCGGACCGGAGTTCAGGATCCTGCGGGAGTGCGTCGATATGAGCGCCGGCACGCACACCCTGCGCGAGGGCGGGTTCGCCACCTACGACCAGGCCATCCAGTGGTGGGAAGCCTGGAGGGACGGAGACGCCCCGCCGCTCAAGCCGCCCGCCCCCACCGTCCTGCGCACCGCGACGACGGCCGCGCCCGTCACCCCGGCACCGACAGCGGCCAGGCCACCAGGACGCTGACCTGGCCGACCTACGCCACTGGAGCCGCCCCTCCCGGACAGGTTCGGCCAGCATCAAAAGTGCGCAATATAGCGGCGAATCCCCGGTTTCCGAAACCGGGGATTCTCCGGACCCTTGCCTACTACAGCGGCCCTCTCGCAGGGCTGCATTTTCCCTGTTCCCCCTGGTCCGGAGCCTCCGCCGTGTGCTACTCGCCTGCTTCCATCGAAGCCACCGTCCTTCCGAGCCGCCCCCTCGCGTCTCATCCGCCCCGGGCGGCCAGCCGGACGGCCCCGTCCGGCGGAGGACGTCACGTCGCCCCAGCCGCAAGTGCCCCCGGCTCAGCCGACGCCGGGCACAACCGCCGCGACGACCGCGACCGCCCCTGACCTTCCCCGCCTTTCATCCCTTCTGGAGCACCTTCCGTGTCCGAGACCCCCGACTTCCTCGACGGCGAGATCGTCGCCGTGCTGGCCGGCCGCATCGAAACCCGATTCGGGACGCCGCTCGACGAACTGATCCGGTCCACGAACCAGGCGTCCGCCACGGCCGGACTCACCAGCGTCATCCACGCTTACGGCCTGCTCAGGCAGGCGCAGTCGGCGCTGGAGGAAGCTGAGGACGCGCTCGTCGCCGCCCTGGAGACGGCCACGGGCGAGGTTCTGGACGACCCGGTGATGAGCCTGGCCCACCAGGTGAACCGGGCTGTCGAAGAGCGGGACCTGTACGCCCAGTGGGTGAGTGCGCTGGTGGAGGTCCCGGCCGGACCACAGCGCGCGCGAACCAGTCCGGCGCCCCGGCTGACCACCACGCTCCCTGTGGCCGCCCCGGCTCGGCCCGCGCAGATCGGAATCGCACGATGAGCGTCGCTGACAAGAAGAGCAGCCGTGACGAGGCGCTGGAGTGGGCGTTCGGCGCTCCCCTCGCCGACCTCTACGCGCAGGTCGTTCGGTCGGGGGCGTCCCCCGCGCTCACCCGGGCCCTTGAGGTGCGGGCGATGCTCGCCCTGTCCGAGGAGCAGGTCGTCCGCGTCCGCGACCGCGTCCACGCGAGCATGGCCCCCGCCGGAAACCTGGACGAGCTCTCGGCGGAGACCCTGCAGACCGACGTGTACTGGCTCGACGCCGCGCTCGATGGCCGGCGCGGATACATCCGAACGCTGGACGCACTTCTGGCCGCGATGCCGCCGCCGACCACCCGCCTCACCCCCCTGACCAGCACTCTGCCTCCCGCGCAGCCCGGCTCCTCGGCACAGATCCGGCCGGCAGTACGGGGACCCTGAGTGCCCGATCCGTACGCCGCCTCCCGGGCGGCGGGGGACCGGATCGCAGCTCTCTACGGCCGGCCGGTCACCGAACTCGCGGTCGGCGCCGAACCGGGCACCATGCGGTACGCCCTGCTCAACGCCTTCGACGCCCTGCAGCACGCCGACCACGGCGTTGCCTTCTACGCCGAGCAGCTGCATCGCCTGACCGCCCCCGGGCGCACCTTCGAGGCCGCGGACGCCGGGCACATCGTCGACGCCGTCCGCCGCCTCGCTCACGCCGTCACCGCCCGAGACGCCCACGACCAGGTCCTCGGCGACGTCCTGCAGAGCCTCCACCGCGTACCCGAGCCAGCGCCGGCCACCCCACCAGCCGTCCCCGAGACCGCCGTCGACCTGCCGCCGGCCGTCGTCTCTCCTGCCGCACGCGCGCGGTAACCCGCTTCCCACCCCGTTCCTCTTCTTCCGCTGGAGTCCGTCGTGGCCGCTGCCCGAGCCCATTCCCCCGACCTGCGTCGCGTCGCCGAGACGCTGGAGATGATCGCGCCGCGCTGGAGCGTCTGGATGCTCATGACCCTCGCCTCCGAGCCGAAGGGCCTGCGCTACACCGAGATCCAGTCCCGCCTGCCCTGGCTCATCGCCAGTCAGATCACCCCGCGCGTGCGCGCCTTGTGCGAGACCGGGCTGCTGGAGCGCACCGAGGTGACCCACAGACACGTCACTTACGGCCTCACCGACCGCGGCCGTGCACTCCTTCCGACGCTGCACGCCCTGGCGGAGTACGGCGATCAGCACCTCGACAAGGAGCTCGTCGAGACGACGATCATCATGGAGGGCAAGCCGCAGGTGATGCAGCTGCCCGAGCGGATCCCGGCTGCCCAGAACGCCGAGGACGCCCTCGCCCTCATCTCCTACCGGCACGCCACCCCCCTGCTGTGGGCCCTCAAGGAACGCGGGCCGTCCAGCATCGTGTCCCTGCGCAAGACGCTGCTCCCCGGCTACAGCCCCAGTGCCGTGTACCCGCCCGTGCACCGGCTCATCGACGACCGCCTCGTCTCCGTCCGCCAGCCCGTCTGGCCCACCGGGGCCGAGGACGAGGGCATGGAGCTGCGTCTCACCGACGCTGCCCACGCCCTGGCCCCCGTCTACCGGGCCGCCTCCGTCTGGGCGAGCGGCCGGCCCCACAAGGACGCGGCCAGCCACCCGCTGTGGGGCGCCCCCCGCCTCCCGGCCGCCGCGCGGACGGGGCAGTGGGCCGCCCATCAGGCCCGGCAGAGCACGCGCCCTGCTCTGCCGGTCGCCCAGCCGCCCGCTCCTGCCCCGGCGAAGACCTGGCGGCCTGCCGACCTGTTCTCCTCCCCGACGACCGGCCCCTGCCGGTGACCCGGACACCCCGGCCGGCGCCCCGGCTCGGCGAAGCCACCGTCCGCTCCCTGCTCGGCGGGATGCCCGTCCGGGATCCCGCCAGCAGCCAGGCGGCTGCCCTCCTCAGCCGCCTCATCCGCGAAGAGGCAGACGTGCTCGACGGCATCGCCGAGCAACTCCACCAGCAGGCCGAGTACGCCATCGACCAGCTCAGCCGCGTCGCCGACGGCCGCGACCAGTACCGCCACCGTTCCACCGACGGCGTCCTGCAGCTCACCGGCCCGCAGATCGACATGCTCCTCGCCCGCCGCGGCGACGCCGTACGCCACCTGACCGGCCTGTGCACCGCCTTGAAGGCCCTTTTCCCGGCCACCGCCGCGCCCGCCCCGGCGGTGAGCCACGCCCCGGGCCGCCGCCTCAACGGCCGCTGAACCTACGTACCTTCCCCTGGAAACGCCCGATGCCCCGCACGCACTCCATGCCCCGGCCGCCCGCCGGCCGCCACGCCCGCATCCCGGTCTTCGGCCCCGTCCGCGGCGTCTACGTCCCGCGCACCGCGGATGCCGGCGCGTTCGCGATGAGCACCTACGGCATCCCTCTCCTGGTCCTCGCGGTCACCGACTCCGCCGCTCTGACGGGCCTGGCCTTCGTTCTCGAATGGCTTCCCCGCCTCTCGGCCTTCGCGCTCGCGGGCGCCGCAGTCGACAGGGTCGGCAGCACGCGGGTGCTGCGCACGGCGTCGGTGCTGCGTGCCGTGGTCGTCCTGGCCGCTGCCGGTGCCCTGCCCGCGATGGGCGACGGCCTGGGCGCCGTGGTCACCGTCATGGTGCTCGCCGCCGCGACGGGCGTCCTCAGCGAGTTCGCGTACATCGCGGCCGAGACCGCCGGCGGCGCCGCGAGCCGGGACGCGGGCGAACACGCCCACCGGGTGCAGGCCGTCCTGCTCGGCATCGACCAGTGCGCCACGCTCGCCGGCCCGGCCCTGGCCGGCGCCCTGCTGCAGTACGTCGGCGCGACCGGCATGCTCCTGACGATCGCCGCCTGCTCCCTGCTCGGCGCCGCGCTCGCCCCGCGCCAGCGCCCGATCTGGCCGCAGGAGGCTCCCGCCCCGGTCGTCCAGGGCATGAAAACCGGCTGGAGGACGCTGCGGTCGCTGCCCGCCCTGGGCTGGCTCTGTGTCGGCCTGCTCCTCTCCAACTGCGCGATCGGCCTGGTCCAGGCCGCCGGCCCCGTACTGGTCATCCAGCAGCTCGGCGGTACCAGCAGCCAGGTCGGACTGGTCTGGTCGGCCGCCGCCGTCGCCTCCCTGGCCATGGTCGCCCTCGCCCGCCTCGCCATCGACCGCGTCGGCCTGTGGCCGGTCGGCGCAGCCGCCGCCGCCCTCGCCTCCGCCACCTGCCTCGCCCTGGCCGCCGCCCACACCTACACCGTCTTCCTGGTCCTCGTGGCCCTCCTCATGGCCGGCGAGGCAGGCATGACCGTCGTCCTGCGCACCCTGCGCGCCCGCCTGGTCCCCGCCGAGGTCTTCGGCGCCACCCTCTCCCTGATCATCCTGCTGCTCCTGGCCCCCTTCCCGATCGCCGGAGCCCTGGTCGCTCTCACTCCGCCCGACCTGCTGGGCCACGTCATCACCGCCTGCGCCGTCCTGCAGGCCCTCGGACTCGCCGTCTCCTTCGCCAAGCTCCGCGGCCACCCCGCCACTCGCCGCCCCGCGACCGCGTGACCCCTACCCGTACAAGGAACCGCCCCGCCATGACTCAGCCGACCGACGACACCCGGCACGAGCGTCTGCACCTGCACGAGGTCGCCTTCCTCGACGACCGCTCCTTCGACCTCTATATAGAGGAGCGGTTCGACCAGCTGGTCACGGCCGCGATAGCCGACGCCGACGGCCGGCTCCGCCCCGAACAGCACACGGCCCTCCACGCCCCCGGACGCCTCCTTCAGCTGCACGACGCCCTCACCTTCGCCCAGGGTGACCTCCAGGTCGCCGCCGAGCGGATGACCTACCACGGCGACGCCCGCGCCGCCCGGACCACCCGCCTCCTGCGACGCGTCCGCACCGCCCTGCACGAGGTCACCCGGAAGACCACCGCCGTGCGGCGCGAGGAGGGACGACAGCGCGAAGCCGAGGCCACGCCACCCTCCACCGACGTCATCGTCATGGCCCGCAACTGGCTCGTGGACGCCCTTCCCGACCACTTCAACCGGCTGCTCACCAGGACATTCGCCGAGGCTGGATTTCCCCTCCGCCCCGCCGCTGCCGACGTCTTCGGCACGGTCGAGGAAGGATGGGACGACGGTCTTCTCCCCGAGCCGCGCACCCAGCAGGTGGACGAGCTGCTCGCCAAGGGCGCCGTCGCCTTCCGCGGCCTGGTCGCCGACGACGTCCGGGCCCAGAACGCCCGCACCACGGCACTGCGCCACCCGCTCCTCCAGCGGCGCTGGGCCCAGGCCCTGGACGAACTCGCCGAGCTGACCATCCCCGTGGCCCAGGCTTCCAGCTCCTCAGCCCTCGGCCCGCTGCCCGCCGACATCTACGACCTGCCGGAGACCGACGCGTACAAGGTCTTCAACTCGCGCCGCTTCCTCACCGCCGTCTGGCAGCGCCAAGCCGAACACAAGCACCTCCTCCGCCACTACGCCGCCACCGTCACCGAACGCCGCCGCTCCTCCCCGGAACACGACCTGCGCCGCTGGGCCGTCGAGACGGCCATCGACCAACTCGTCAACCAGCAGCCGGCCGCCGCCTCCCGTCTCGTCACCGGCCTGCTCCCGCACACCACCGGCGACGGCCTGATCGAACTGCCTCCCGGCGAACGCGCCAGCCTCAAACGCCGGCTCGTCGCCGAGGCCCGCGCCGCCGCCGTGCCGACGCGGACACCGGACCCGGCGCCGCCCCCGCCCGCGCCTGCCCCGCGTCCAGCCCCAGCCGCACCCGCCATGCGCTGATCACCCCCTCCTCACCCACCCGGAGCTACCCCTGCCTGCCCTCCAGCCCGTGGACGGCGACGTCTACGTCACCCCCCGATACCTGGCCGGCTCCTCCGGCCACGGCGACGCCGGCTTCGCGCCCGTCTCCCACTGGCCCCACCACCACCTCGACGACGGCCCCCACCAGCTCGTCGTCACCAGCCCGGACCACCGCATCCGGATCGGCTGGGCCGGAGACGACTACGACCTGTGGACCATCAGCGCCGCACCCGACGCGATGTCCTCACCGCAGTGGACGGCCACCGCCAACCAGAACACGCCCCCCGAACTGGTCGGCGCCCTGACCAACGCGCTCGCGCACGACTGGGCGGAAGACAGCGACCGCTTCCTCCACGCCGCCGGCCTCCGGTCCGACGCCGTCGCGCCGCTGATCGCGGCCGGCTGGGCACTCAGCGGCCCCGACCGCGGACGGCTGCACGTCACGGCCCCTGACGGGCAGGCTGGGGCGAGCATCGACATCGTCAACCGGCACCCCGACGAGGCGATCACGCTGTGGGCCGGACCCCCTGGGTGGGGCACACGCGCCGGGATCTCTTTCAGCTCCCGGACGCCCTCCCACTTGATCGCCGCCACCGCGAAGGCGTTCACCGACCCGGCACCTCTGCCCCGCTGGCGAGACACCCTTCATCCGCGCCTGGCCGCCCACGCCACCCTCACTCCGGTCGAACCGCCCCAGGCACCGGTCCCGACGCCGCGCGACATCCGATCCCGGATCGCTGTCCGCCGCCCGGTTCCCACCGGCAGCGTCCCGCGCTGGAGCACGGCCACCCCCTCGGCGCTTCTGCCCGCCCGTCCCGCTGCACGTCGCTGACCACGAGGAGCCCCGCGCTTGCCCCTCTACGCCGAGCAGTTCTTCGACGACCACCTCACCCTCCCGTATTCGGAGGCAGCCGTTGTCGGAAACACCTACTACGCCAGACCCGCCCCCGACCTTCCTCTTCGACTGCGGATCAGCTTCACCGACACCCGAATGCGCCAGCGCTACGACGGCCTGCGCCTCGAAGTCGTGCACCTGGAAAGCGGGTTGATCGACGCTCAGTGGCTCAGCTTCGCCGACCACGGTGCCTTCGCCGCCCGCGACAAACGACTGGGCACCACTCCCGGGGAAGGGAGCTACGGCACCTTCACCGACTGGCGCCACACCGACACGCCACCCTGGCAGGGCATCGGCACCGCCGGCCTCCGCAAGGCGATCGGTTGTTACGTCCAGCTCTGGTTCCCCGGCGCTCCGCCGGTTCGATCGGGACCGAAACCCTCTGCGGCCCTGCCCAGCCGGACCGCCATCCCAGCCGCTCGCAGCCGGTAACCCCGCCTCGTCGCTCCCCTCACCACCGACACCCACTCCGACAGGACTTCACCATCTCCATGCGTCTTCGCTCCGCCCGATCTGTACACCTGGCCGTCGCGGTCGCCGCCTGCACGGCAGGCACTGTCCTGGTCACCCCGGCCCTCGCGGCGCCTTCGGCCGGCGAGATCCTCGGCCCGGGCTACACCATCCCGGACTCCGAAGGGAACGCCGGCTCCAGCCACATCGGTGCCTACGGCCCGCCGGGACCGGCCGTTCACGGCGACGCCGAGACCTACTGCGCCGACCCCGAGCGCAAGGGCCCCGCCGACGCTGGCGGCTACGGCGCCCCGCGGCCGGTGACGTCCTGGACGTCGTCGGTGACTGGCAAGGTCGTGCCGAAGGAGCGTCTCGCCCAGGCGGCGTACGTAATCGGGTGGTACGGTCAGACCCGCGACAACGCGCAGGCGGCGGCGGTCGACGCCGTCGTGTACGAGTACCTGGCCGGCGGCACGTACGCCCTCGACGGCGCCCGCGGCAAGCAGCGCCTCGCCTACCCCGTCGTCTCGCCGACCGCCCGCACCCTCGCCCAGGGCTACATCGCCGAGGCCAAGCGGCTCGCCGGCCCCTACACCCTCACGATCACCCCGTCGGTGAAGACCACCACCGCCGGGACGAAGGTCACGGTCGACGTGAAGGTCGCCACGAGCGCGGGCGCCCCCGTGCCGAAGGTGACCGTCGCGCTGGCCGAGTCCGGCTCCGGCACCGCCTCCGGGAAGGTCACCACGAGCGCGAGCGGCACCGCCCGGTGGGAGTTCACCGCGAAGACCGCGGGCACCGCCAGCGTCACCGCGAAGGCCGACGGCCTGCCCGCCACCGATCTGCAGGTCCTCACCCCGAAGAACCCCGCCGCCCAGCGGATGCTCCTCGCCGGCGGCACCACGAGCGTCAAGGACTCGGCCGCCGTCACCGTGGACGAGGCGACCGGCGGCGTCACCATCCGCAAGAAGGACCCCGAGGGCAGCCGCCTGGTCGGCGCCGCCTTCGAGCTCCTGGACAAGGACGGGAAGAAGGTCGCCGCGGG
The DNA here is from genome assembly GCF_053607625.1 of Streptomyces sp. NPDC055103. NCBI lineage: Bacteria > Bacillati > Actinomycetota > Actinomycetes > Kitasatosporales > Streptomycetaceae > Streptomyces > Streptomyces sp. NPDC055103. The sequence continues at coordinate 4,816 of NZ_JBSGTX010000080.1, read as the reverse complement.
CAAGACCGACGCGCAGGGCATCCTCGCCTTCGACCAGCTCCGGGCCGGCGCCTACCGCCTGCGCGAAACGTCCTCCGGCAGCCCCGTCCACGACCTCGTGCCCGAGCAGACCATCACCATCACCGCCGGACGCACCGCCCAGGCCAACCCGATCGACCTGGTCGACCCGTTCAAGAAGGCCGACCTGTCGGTGAAGAAGATCGACAAGAACACCGGCCGGGCGCTCGCGGGCGCGGTCATCGCCATCCGGGCCGACGAGACGGACAAGACCGGCAAGCACATCCCCGGCAAGGTCGTCACCACGCTCACCACCGGCACGAACGGCACTGCCGAGGCCGACCTGGACGTCACCCTCAAGGCCGGCACCCGCTACTGGGCCGCCGAGACCAAGGCCCCCGACGGCTACCAGCTCGACACCACCCCCGTCGCCTTCACCGCGAAGCCCAACGCTGACGTCGCGGTCACCCTCGCCGACCAGCCCGTCCCGACCACCCCGCCGCCGAGCCCGAGCACCACGCCCCCGGCTCCGCCGACCACGCCGCCGACCCCGCCCACGACACCCCCGGTTGCGCCGACCCCGCCCCCGGCACCGCCGTCCGGCTCCCTCGCCCACACCGGCGCGGACACCACACCGTGGCTGATCGCCGGCGCGACCGCTCTGCTTGCCGGCGGCTCGGGCCTCTACCTGTTCAGCCGCCGCCGACGCACGAGCGACACGGCCAGCTGACCGGGAGCCTTGGGTCCCGCTCCACCGGTCCCGAACCCGACAACCCGCAGTGTGTAGACGGACAGGCAGCACGCCCTCGTCCTAGCCGCCACCCGACGGCACGCGGCCACTTCTCCTTCGGACGAGCCCGCCTCCCGCACGCCCCGCCCCGGCACCCGTCCCAACGCCGGCTACCCGTTCTCGCTGACCTCCGCCCTCAAGGCGTTCCGCCCACCACCTGACCGAGGAGAACTCCTTCTTCATGCGTGCCCCCCGCCGTACCGCGGCCACCGTCGCCGCGACCACCCTGGCAACCAGCTCTCTGATCTGGGCCCCGACCGCCTTCGCCAACGCCCCCGAGATCCCGCCGGGCGCCGTCGAGATCACCAAGAAGGACCCGGACGGCACCCTGCTCGCCGCCGCCGCGTTCGCCCTGCTCGACACCCTCAACGGCACCAAGGCCCTGACCGGCAAGACGAACGCCGACGGCATCCTGCTCTTCGAGGGCGTCCACCCCGGCACCTACCGCCTCAAGGAGACCTCGACCGGCAGCCCCCTCCACGACCTGGCCCCCGACCAGGACGTCATCGTCACCCCCGAGCACACCGCGAAGCTCACGATCATCGACACCTTCAAGCCCGCCGAGCTGCTCGTGAAGAAGACCGACAAGAAGACCGGCAAGCCCCTGGCCGGCGCCGTCATCAACATCACCCCCGCCACCGGCACCGGCAAGACGATCACGCTAACCACCGGCAAGGACGGCACCGCCACCACCCCGCTCCCCGTCTCCTCCCGCAACGGCACCGCCTACACCGGCACCGAGACCAAGGCCCCCACCGGCTACGAACTCGACACCACCCCCGTCAAGATCACCGCCAAGCCCGCCGCGAAGACCACCGCCACCTTCACCAACACCAAGAAGAACAAGCCCACCCCACCGCCCACCACGCCCCCCACGACTCCGCCCCCGACGACCACACCGCCCACCACGCCCCCGACGACCCCGACGACCCCGCCGGTCACCCCGCCCACCACACCGGCGACGACCCCGCCGGTCACCCCGACCCCGAGCCGGTCCACCTCCACGGCGCCGGTGCCCCCGACCGACACCCCGCCCTCCAAGGACTCCCTCGCGCACACCGGCGCCGACTCCAACGCGTGGCTCCTCGCGGCCGGCGGCCTGCTGATCGCGGCCGGCGGCGGGGCGCTGATCGCGGCACGACGGAAGAAGACGCAGGACGAGGCGGAGACTCCGACCACCGGCTGATCAGAGGGACCTGCCAGGAGCCGAGGCGCGAGCACTCGGCACAGGCAGCACCTCTCAGCCCGAAGGCCCCGGGAACCACCATGGTTCCCGGGGCCTTCGCCATGTCTGCGGAGACCGTTACCGCTCCGCTACAGCGTCAGACGCGCATGACGGCCACCGACGCGAGGGCGCCGGCCGCCCATGCGAGGAGCAGGCCCTGCTCCCTGCTGAGGCCGTTCGCGTCGGCCCACCGCTTCGCGAGGGAACGCACGATCATTCCGGTCACCGCCGCTGCCGTGTTCCTGGGCATGGACAAGTCCTTTCGAGAGGGGAGAGCAGCGCCCGAGTTGGCGCCACGCACCCACAGAAGCAGCGCCAACCTGCTGGTGGCAACGGGGGGCGGCCCGTTTGCAAGTTAGACCGGCCTGGAGTGGGAGTACTCGGCTCGCGCGGCGTGCCGCAGCGCCCCTACGCTGCCCGGCATGGCAGTCGAACCCCGTCTCCTACAGCGCGCCGACCTTCTGCGCGCCGCCGTGTCCGCCGGCTTCAGCACCATGACCGCGAGGAAGCTGGAGAGCTTCCGCAGCAACGGCCTGATGCCCCATCCCACCCGAACCGGCAACGACGGACGCCGCCCGGTCTGGAGCTACCCGACGGACAGTGACCGTCAGCTGGTCCAGCTCCTGCGCTGGCGCGAGCGCACACGGGACGTGAACCTGCTGCGCGTCGTGCTGTGGGTCGAGGGCTTCTCTTTTGACCTCGACGCCGTCCGTACCTCCGCGACCATCGTGGTAGACGACCTGTCGCATGAGCTGGAGCAGCTCCTTCACGCCGAGGCATCCCGCCAGGGCCTCGACCCGGTCGACGACCAGGACACGGTCGTGGGCGCCCTCGCCGCGACAATGGCCGCGATGCGAGGCAAGAACGCGCTGCCCCGCCCGATCCGTGTCCCGGCCGACGACCGGGCAACGGCTGTCGCGCACATGTTCCAGATCTTCGCCCTGGGCACGCGGCCCGAGGTGACGGAAGACGAGGCGGGAACGATCGAGAAGGTCCTTGGCGTCTCGCCGGGCAGACGGCAGCGGGTGGAAGGCGCCGAGCCGTGGCTGACCGGTCCGGCGAGCCTCCTCGTCGGCGCTGCCGACTTCGTGTCCCTGCCGCGAATGAGCGAGGCGCTCGCCGAAGCCACCGACCCAGAGTGGGAAGAAGCCCGCTCGGTGGCCACGGCCCTCTTCCTCCAGCTCCCCGTTGTCGCCCGGGCTATCGCCACCCACACCGGCAAGGAGAACCCCGCAGGGCTCGGGGTGCTCGCCGGTTTCGACAGCGAACCCCTCTTCGCCGTCCTCCTGCTCGCCTTCGCTCTGGGAGCACGCAGGGCCGATTGGTCCGGCAACGTCGAGGAACTGACCGACTCGCTTGCGCCATGGCCCGACCTCATCGGCGAGATGAAGCCGGTGCTCGACATGCAGCAGCACGAACTCGACCACAACCTCGCCGGCCACGGACCCGAGACGCGTGCCCGCACCGAGAGGATCATCCAGGCCCTTATGGACGGCGCGCTGGATCCAGGCCCCAGACCTGACTGCTAGCTAGGCGTGGATCGGGGGCAAGTCGTAGCGGCTGACGGCCAGGTACGTTTCCGGGGTCGCCGCTTCGAGGAGCCCTTCGTCACTCGCCAGGTCGAGCTCCGGCTCCTCGGGACGGCGCAGCAGGTCGCGCCAGTCGCTCGTCTCTCCACGCTCATAGGCTTCCCGGAGCAGGGAACGCAGCCGGGGGCGGGCCTCCTCCTGCTGCTCGTGGAAAATCCGCCGCTGCTTGAGCCGCTGCTCTTCCTGAGCCTCTTCGCTGCCCCGCTCGTCGACGACCAGCTGGTCCTCGGCCCGCAGCCCCGGGGTGCGCCGGGCGATGGCGAGATCTTCCTCGTGGAGGCGCGCGCAGACGGCGAACAGCTTCCGGGACATGCCGAGATGTACCTCGGTGCCGGGGATGCGGCAGGTGAGGAAGTCGTCCATTCCCCAGGAGCGGATCTGGGAACGCGTGAGGTCCGGATTGAGATGAAGTGCCGCTCCGCGGAGGTCGGCCCGCATGGCGCGGGTGCGGTCGTCGTCCTCCAGCGGTGTGGTCAGTCCGTGGCGTCGATGGCGCGAAGCGCGGTCGGCCGGCACCGGGACGGTGCGCAACTGCGAGGCGGGAGCGGAGCGCAGTGCCTGGTAGACGAGCATCTGGGCGCGGGCCGCGCCGATGAGCGCGTCGTCGTTGTCGCCGAGGTGGTCTTCGAGGTTGCCCTCGCCCGTGGCTTCCTTGCCGTCGGGGTCGGATCCGGCCGGGGGGAGGGGCGGCTGGCCGGGGTGCAGGGCGTGGTCGATGGTCAGGAAGAGGTCGTCCCCGGGCCGCACGGCGGCTCCGACCAGGACGCTGCGGTGCGCGTACGAGCCGAGGACCTCGCTCCCAGACTCCAGCTGCGCCCACCCGCCGCGCAGGGTGCCGACGTCGCAGATGCCGCCCTTGGCCTCGATCAGCCAGTACACCTTCTCCGCCTCGTGTCGTCCCCACAGGTCCGGCAGCTTTTTCTTGGGGTCCTTGAAGGTGGCGCTCAGGGCGGGGATGGGGCCGCCGAGTTCGAGGTGCTCGGTCTGCCCCAGCCCCAGCAGCGAGCGGCAGGCCCACTCGGCCATCGTCATGCCCAGCCGGTAGGCGGCAGCGCTCTTCGCGGTGCGCTCGGTGCCGTACGCGTAGACCGGGTTCAGCGTCAGGCGCCGGCCTCTAGCGCCAACGCCGTTCAGTTAAGGGTGGGGGTTGTTCGTCAAGGCCGGTGAACGAGGCAGCGGAGCTGCTGTAGAAGAGGGTTGTCCTCCAAGACATCC
>NZ_JBSGTX010000079.1:0-36764 GCF_053607625.1 Streptomyces sp. NPDC055103 | reverse complement strand
TCGGGACGACCCTCCGCCTTGCGATCGCACGCACCAGACGCCGCCCGGCCTGCCCTTCGGGCAGACGACGCTACTTTCGAAACACGCCCTAGCCGGCTTGCCGGAAGGCGCTTGCCAAAAGGCGCTTGCCGGAAGGCGTTTGTCAGAAGGTGCCAAAGCCTGCTGACAAGCCGTCTCGCATACTTGTTGGTAACAACGTCTAGCGGGCCCCGCCCGCCGCGCCTACCGTCGACGGCATGCCGAACCTGCCCGATGTCGTGCTCTGGTCCATACCGGCGTTCGTCCTGCTCACCGTCCTGGAGATGGTCAGCCACCGGATCCACCCCGACGAGGACGCCGCCGGTTACGAGACCAAGGACGCCGCCACCAGCCTCGGCATGGGGATCGGCAGCCTCGCGTTCGACGCGCTGTGGAAGATCCCCGTGGTCGCGATCTACACCGCCGTCTACGAGCTCACGCCGCTCCGCGTCCCCGTCCTGTGGTGGACGATCCCGCTGATGCTGCTCGCCCAGGACTTCCTCTACTACTGGCAGCACCGCGGACACCACGTCATCCGCATCCTGTGGGCCTGCCACGTCGTCCACCACAGCAGCCGCAAGTTCAACTTCACCACCGCCCTGCGGCAGCCGTGGACCAGCGTGACGGGCTGGCCGTTCTACCTGCCGATGATCGCCCTCGGCGTCCACCCGGCGGCCGTCGCCTTCTGCTACTCGGTCAACCTCGTCTACCAGTTCTGGATCCACACCGAGCGCGTCGACAAGCTGCCCCGGCCCTTCGAGTACGTCCTCAACACGCCCTCCCACCACCGCGTCCACCACGCCTCCCAGGGCGGCTACCTGGACCGGAACTTCGGCGGGATTCTCATCGTCTGGGACCGGATGTTCGGCTCCTGGGTCGGCGAGACCGACCGGCCCGTCTACGGCCTCACCAAGAACATCGAGACGTACAACCCCCTGCGCGTCGCCACCCACGAGTACGCCGCCATCGCCCGCGACCTCCGGTCCGCGACCGGCTGGCGCGAGCGGGCCGGGCGGGTCTTCCGCGGCCCGGGCTGGCAGCCGGCCCCGGCCGCCGGGAAGAGCCCCGCCCCGGAAGCCGCCGTGCAGAGCGCCGCGCCGGAGGCCGCCGCGTGACCGCCGCTCCGACGGCCGTCCGCGCCGCCCCTGCCACCGTCTCCCGCGCGCTGCTCGCCGCCTTCGCGGTCGCCGCCGCCGTCGACCTGATCTCCCTCCTCGCCGGCGCCGAGCTCGGCCACCAGCTCGCCAAGCCGCTCCTGATGCCCCTGCTCGCCGCGTACGCCCTCACGAGGGGTGCCCCGAAGCTCCTGATCGCCGCGCTCCTCTTCGGCTGGGGCGGCGACGTCTTCCTGCTCTCCGACGCCGACTGGGCCTTCCTCGTCGGCATGGGCTCCTTCGCCGGCGGACACGTCTGCTACCTGGTCCTCTTCGGCCGGCAGCGTACGTCTCCGCTCCTCGGCGCCGGATACGCGGCCGCCCTCGTCGGCACCGTCGCGCTCCTCTGGCCCGACCTCCCCGCCGACCTGCGGATCCCCGTCGCCGGGTACTCGCTGCTGCTCACCGCGATGGCCTACCGCGCGAGCGCCCTCGGCCGCGTGGCCGGCCTCGGCGGCGCCCTGTTCCTGCTGTCCGACACCCTCATCGCCACCGGCGTCGCCGAGTGGCCCCAGCTGCCCGCGCCCGACTTCTGGGTCATGCTGACCTACATAGCGGCGCAGTACCTGCTGACCGTGGGAGTGCTCGCCGCGATGTACGGTGAACGTCGTACAACCGACTGACAGCAAGGACCACCCCCCCCATGCGCGCCACCACCATCCACGCCCCGTTCGACATGCGCGTGGAGGACGTGCCCGACCCGGTGATCCAGGACTCCACCGACGTCGTCCTGCGCGTCCTGCGCGCCTGCGTCTGCGGCAGCGACCTGTGGGCGTACCGCGGCGAGTCGGCCCGGCAGCCCGGCCAGCGCATCGGCCACGAGTTCCTCGGCATCGTCGAGGCGGCCGGCTCCGACGTCACCGGCTTCGCCGCCGGCGACCTCGTCGTCGCCCCCTTCGTCTGGTCCGACGGCACCTGCGAGTACTGCGCCGAGGGGCTCCAGACCTCCTGCCCGCGCGGCGGCTTCTGGGGCTCGGTCGGCTCCGACGGCGGCCAGGGCGAGGCCGTCCGCGTCCCCTTCGCCGACGGCACCCTCGTCAAGCTCCCCGCCGACGCCGCCTCCGACGACCACCTGCTCACCGCGCTGCTCGCGCTCTCCGACGTCATGGGCACCGGCCACCACGCCGCCCTCGGCGCGGGCGTGACCCGGGGCTCCACCGTCGCGGTCGTCGGCGACGGCGCCGTCGGGCTCTGCGGGGTCCTCGCCGCCAAGCGACTCGGCGCCGAGCGGATCATCGCCCTCGGCCGCCACACCGCCCGTACCGACATCGCCCGCGCCTTCGGCGCCACCGACGTCGTCGCCGAGCGCGGCGAGGCCGCCGAGGCCGCCGTCCGTGAACTCACCGGCGGCCAGGGCGCGCACGCCGTCATCGAGGCCGTCGGCACCGAGCAGTCCATGCGGACCGCCGTCGCCATCGCCCGCGACGGCGGCTCCATCGGCTACGTCGGCGTCCCGCACGGCAGCGGCACCGGCCTCGACCTCTCCGTCATGTTCGACCGGAACATCGCGCTGCGCGGGGGCGTCGCCCCCGTCCGCGCGTACATCCCGGAGCTGCTCCCTGACGTCCTCGACGGCACCATCGACCCGTCCCCGGTCTTCGACCTGACCGTCGACCTCGACGGCGTCCCCGGCGGCTACAAGGCCATGGACGAGCGCACCGCCCTGAAGGTCCTGATCAAGCCGTAGGGGGTGTCTTGCCGATCACGCCGGGCTCGCGGGGTCTGGCACGGCACCTCGCCGCGTTGCCGAAACGCCCCCATAGTCCCCCGTAGCCCTTCGGGCACGGGAGGCACCCCCACCGCTATGAGGGTGCTCCGGCGCCTTGCGATGCACCGCACCAGACCCCGCTCCCTCATCCGGCCTGATCGGCAAGACACCCCCTAGTCCACACCGGGGCGTCCGTCCCCGCGAGGCCCGGCGGGCGCGACCAGCCCGTCGGGCCGCCCTCGTACGCGACCGGCGACAGCGCGTGCCGCAGCCGTCCCAGCGGACCGTCCGTATCGGTGAGGTACCGCCCGGGCTCGTACCGGTGCAGCCCGTGCGTCAGCCAGTGCCCGGTCTGCGCGAGCGCCAGCCGTACGAGCCGGGTGCCGCCGTCCCGGTCCTGCTCCGTCAGCGAGCGCAGGACCGCCGCCGCGAGCAGATAGCCCGTCCCGTGGTCCAGGGCTTGCGCCGGCAGCGTGCCCGGCTCCTCCGCCGAGCCCTCGGCCACCGCGATCCCGGTCGCCACCTGCACCAGGCTGTCGAAGCCGCGCCGCTCCGCCCAGGGGCCGTAGTCGCCCCAGGCGGAGAGCCGCGCGGTCACCAGACCGGGCCGGTCGAGGCCGAAGCGCTCGAGCGCGCCGGGGCGGTAGCCGGTGACCAGCACGTCTGCCCCGTCGAGCAGCTCGTCGAAGGTACGCCGGTCCGAGGGGCTGTTCAGGTCGAGGGCTGCGGTCCGCTTCCCGATGTCCGTGTCCGCGTGCTGGTCCGGCAGTTCGGGGTTGCCCGGCGGGTCGATCCGCAGCACGTCCGCGCCGAGCAGCGCCAGCGTCCGGGTCGCGACGGGACCCGCGATCACGCGGGTCAGATCGAGGACCCGCAGGGGACCCGAGCGGCGCCGCGGCGGGGTGTCGTCGAGCCGCTCCCGGGTCAGCAGCGGCCGCGCGGCCACCTCCCGGCCCTGCGCGCACTCCGCCCACTCCCCGGGCGTGCGCAGGGCGACGGCCAGGCCCCCGGCCGCGTACACCGCGCTCTCGACGTCGACGGCCTTCCGCTCCGCGATCGCCGCCGCGACGGCCTCCACCGACTCCTCCCGGACCCCGAGCGCGGCGAGCAGCGCCGCCCGGTGGTGCGGGTAGTTGGCGTGCGTACGGACCCAGCCGTCCGCCGCCCGCCAGAACCGCGACAGCGGCGCGAAGCTCACCGGCGCCCGCCCGTCGACCCGCAGATGACGCTCGCTCACGAAGGCGGTGGCGACGGCCCCGTCGTCCACCCGCACGCGCCCCGGAAGTCCCGCGCGCTCGACGGCCGCCAGTCCGGCGACCGCGACCGCGGCCCGGGCCAGGTCCATCACGGGCAGCCGTGCGGGCAGCAGCCCGGAGGGCCCGCGGTACTCCACCCGGTCCACCAGCGCGGGATCGCCGCCCAGGGCCGACCACAGCAACTCCGTACCCGTACGCACTGTGTTGTCCATGCCGATGTCCATGCCGTTGTCCATGACCGCAGCATGGCACTCAGTGCCATGCGAAAGGGCCCTGGTGTGGCACACCACACCAGGGCCCTCCTCACGCCGTACCGCTTACTTCACGGCGTCCAGCGCGTCGATCAGACCGGCCCCGTAGAAGCCGTTCTTGTTCGTGCCACCCTCGCAGACGGCGTCGATCTTGCCGTCGCCCTCGATGTCGTACGGGTTGGTGCAGGCGCGGTCGTCGGCCTGCGCGTACAGCAGCGCCTTGAGGGCCGCCGGGGACGCGTAGGGGTGCGTCGACTTGATGAGCGCCAGGACACCCGCCGCGTGCGGCGAGGCCATCGACGTACCGGCCTTGTAGTTGTAGCCGCCGTTGACCGTGGTCGACAGGATGCGGCCGTTGACCGCCGGGGCGTCCGGCGTCTGGTACTCGGTGCGGTCACCGCCGGGGGCGGAGACGTCGATCACGCCGAGACCGTAGTTGGAGTAGGACGACTTGAGGCCCTTGGCTCCGGTCGCGGAGACCGTGACGACACCCGGCAGCATGGCCGGGTAGTCGAGGCACTCCTTCGGGTCGATGACCCGGTGGCCCGGCGTGGTGTCGTTCGGGCTGCTGTCGTCGACGATCGAGTCGGCCGCGAGGTCGAACTTCGAGTTGCCGGCCGCGGCGACGTTGACGGTGCCCTTGTGCTCCGCGTAGCGGGTCGCACGGGTGACCGCCTCGATGAGGGCCTTCTGGTCCTCGTCGGTCTTGCAGGCGAACATCCACGGGTCGGTGTAGTAGCTGTTGTTCGTGATGTCGACGCCGTGCTCGGCCGCCCACACGAAGCCGCAGACCACGGCCTCGGTGTAGAAGAAGCCGTCAGGGGTGGACACCTTGATGCCAGAGACCTTGACGCCCGGGGCGACACCGGTGACGCCGATGCCGTTCTTGGCGGCGGCGATCGTGCCGGCGACGTGCGTGCCGTGGTCGCTCTCGCCCGGGTTCGGGCGCCACGAGCCGGCGGTGGTGTCCGGCTTGCCGGACACGCAGTTGGCGGACGCGGCGGCGTCGAAGTTCGGCGCCAGGTCCGGGTGGGTGTCGTCGACACCCGTGTCGATGACGCCGACGGTCACACGCTTGCTGCCGAGCGTCTTCTGGTGGGCCTTGTCCGCCTTGATGGCGGGCAGGTCCCACTGCAGGGGCTCCAGCGGGTCCTGCGCGTCCGTGGCACTGTCCGCGGCGGCCTTGGCCTCGGCCGCGGTCAGCGACTGCGCGCCCTCGTCGACGGAGGTGTCGGACTGGACGGAGAGCGGGGCGGTACGGGTCGAACCGACCGACGCCACGCCACGTGCCTGACGAACCGTCTTCGCGAACTCGGGGTTCTGCGAGTGGACGACTATCACGCCTATCTGGTCGTACGAGATGACCACCTCGCCACCGGCGGCGGCGATCGCCTTCTTCACCGAGGCGGCGGTCCAGCGGCCACCCTCGACGTTGACGACGTACGAGAGCTTCGGCCCGTTCGTCGCCACGACGGCCGCGGCCGGGGCGTCACTCAGCTCCGCGGCGGAGGCGGCGCCGGAGGGAAGGAAGCCGAGCGAGGCCGTGAGCGCGAGACCAGCAGGCAGAGCAAGAGCTCGGCCGCGCCTCGATCCCAGATGAGCCATGGGTTCTCCACATCATCCGTATGTACTGTCCACGCGCGGGTTTACGCGTGAGCAGGTGCATGACGAGTGAAGCTATCGCTGATCTTCCCGGTCCTTCAATGAGTTGAGAAGACTTTATGAAGATCTGTGCGAATAAAACCCTCGCGTGAACCGCTTCGCTTCCGGCTCCGTGCCGTTGGACAGGGGAGGAGCTCCGCCCGGAGCCCCCGTTCCCGCCCCCCGGTGAGGCCCCCTTGACCATGCCGCCCGCCCCCGCGTCACGAGGAGATTCCGTGGCTACCGAAGCACCGCCGCCGCCCAGAAACGGAACGGAGACCGGCCACGGTCCCGTGCCGCCCACGACGGAGCAGTTCGTCGAGGTGCAGGAAGGCGCGGAGTTCGGCGAACTGCGCCGTACCTACCGCTCCTTCGCCTTCCCCCTCACCCTCGCCTTCATCGCCTGGTACCTGCTCTACGTGCTGCTCTCCAACTACGCGGGCGACTTCATGGGCACCAAGCTCTTCGGCAACATCAACGTGGCGCTGGTCCTGGGCCTCGGTCAGTTCCTGACCACCTTCCTCATCGCCTGGCTCTACTCGCGGCACGCCGCGAACCGCCTCGACCCCCGGGCCGAGGCCATCCGGAACCGTATGGAGGGCGACGCATGAGAACCACCGTCCTGCTCGCGGCGGGCAACGCCACCAGCGAGCACCGGCCGCTGATCATCGCCCTCTTCGGGGCCTTCGTGATCGCCACCCTGGTCATCACCGTCTGGGCCGGCCGCCAGACCCGCAGCGCCGCCGACTTCTACGCCGGCGGCGGCCAGTTCACCGGCTTCCAGAACGGCCTCGCGATCTCCGGCGACTACATGTCCGCCGCGTCCTTCCTCGGCATCAGCGGCGCCATCGCCCTCTACGGCTACGACGGCTTCCTCTACTCGATCGGCTTCCTGGTCGCCTGGCTCGTCGCCCTGCTCCTCGTCGCCGAGCCCCTCCGCAACTCCGGCCGGTTCACGATGGGCGACGTCCTCGCCTACCGGATGCGCCAGCGGCCCGTCCGTACCGCCGCCGGCACCTCGACCATCGTCGTCTCGATCTTCTACCTGCTCGCACAGATGGCCGGCGCGGGCGTCCTCGTCTCGCTGCTGCTCGGCATCACCAGCGACGGCGGCAAGGTCGCGATCGTCGCCCTCGTCGGCGTCCTGATGATCGTCTACGTGACCATCGGCGGCATGAAGGGCACCACCTGGGTGCAGATGGTGAAGGCCGTCCTGCTCATCGCGGGCACGCTCCTCATCACCTTCCTCATCCTGCTGAAGTTCGACTTCAACCTCTCGCAGCTGCTCGGCGCCGCCGCCACCAACAGCGGCAAGGGCGACGCCTTCCTGGAGCCCGGCCTCAAGTACGGGGCCAGCGGCCTGTCGAAGCTGGACTTCCTCTCCCTCGGCATCGCGCTCGTCCTCGGCACGGCCGGCCTGCCCCACATCCTGATCCGCTTCTACACGGTGCCGACCGCCCAGGCCGCCCGTAAGTCGGTCAACTGGGCCATCGGCATCATCGGCGCGTTCTACCTGATGACGATCGTCCTCGGCTTCGGTGCCGCCGCCCTGCTCAGCGGCGACACCATCAAGGCGTCCAACAAGGCGGGCAACACGGCGGCCCCGCTCACCGCCCTGGAGGTCGGCGGCGGCGCCGACTCCACCGGCGGCGCGATCCTCCTCGCCGTCATCTCCGCCGTCGCCTTCGCCACCATCCTCGCCGTGGTCGCCGGGCTGACCCTCGCCTCCTCCTCGTCGTTCGCGCACGACATCTACGCGAACGTGATCAGGCGCGGGAAGGCCACCGAGCAGGAGGAGATGCGGGCCGCCCGCTGGTCGACCGTCCTCATCGGCATCGTCTCGATCGCGCTCGGCGCCCTCGCGCGCGACCTCAACGTCGCCGGCCTGGTCGCCCTCGCCTTCGCCGTCGCCGCCTCGGCCAACCTGCCGACGATCCTCTACTCGCTCTTCTGGAAGCGGTTCACCACCCAGGGCGCGCTCTGGTCGATCTACGGCGGACTGGCCTCCTCCGTCCTCCTCGTCCTCTTCTCCCCGGTCGTCTCCGGCGGACCGGCCTCGATGTTCAAGGGCGTGGACTTCCACTGGTTCCCGCTGGAGAACCCCGGCCTCGTCTCGATCCCGCTCGGCTTCCTCCTCGGCTGGCTCGGCTCGCTCCTCTCCAAGGAGGAGCCGGACGCGGGCAAGTACGCGGAGCTGGAGGTCAAGTCCCTCACGGGCGTCGGAGTGGCCGCCGCGGTGAAGCACTGACCGCAGCGCAGCGGACCGTATACGTTCCGCGATCAACGGGCGGCCGCGTCGTAGAGTTCTACGACGCGGCCGCGCCGGTCCCGTGACAATCTGCCCTGCTCGTTGTCCGCGGGCTCACGTAGTCTCGAACCACACGCATCCGCAAGACGGGGAGGGGGCCCACAGTGCTCATCGACACCTACGGCAGGGTCGCCACCGACCTGCGCGTCTCGCTCACCGACCGGTGCAACCTGCGCTGCACCTACTGCATGCCCGAAGAGGGCCTCCAGTGGCTCGCGAAGCCGGATCTCCTCACCGACGACGAGATCGTCCGGCTCATCCGCATCGCCGTCACCGACCTCGGCGTCACCGAGGTCCGCTTCACCGGCGGCGAGCCGCTGCTCCGCCCCGGCCTCGTCGGGATCGTCGAGCGCGTCGCCGCCCTCGAGCCCCGCCCCCGGATGTCCCTCACCACCAACGGCATCGGGCTCAAGCGCACCGCGACGGCCCTCAAGGCCGCCGGCCTCGACCGGGTCAACGTCTCCCTGGACACCCTGCGCCCCGAGGTCTTCAAGACCCTCACCCGGCGCGACCGCCACCGCGACGTCATCGACGGCATGGCCGCCGCGCGGGACGCCGGCCTCACCCCGGTGAAGGTCAACGCGGTCCTGATGCCCGGGCTCAACGACGACGAGGCACCCGACCTGCTCGCCTGGGCGGTCGCGGAGGGTTACGAGCTCCGCTTCATCGAGCAGATGCCCCTCGACGCCCAGCACGGCTGGAAGCGCGACGGCATGATCACCGCGGGGGACATCCTGGAATCCCTGCGCACCCGCTTCACCCTGACCGCCGAGGGCGCCGACGAGCGCGGCTCCGCCCCCGCCGAGCGCTGGGTCGTCGACGGCGGACCGCACACGGTCGGCGTCATCGCCTCCGTCACCCGCCCGTTCTGCCGGGCCTGCGACCGCACGCGACTCACCGCCGACGGACAGGTCCGCACCTGCCTCTTCGCCACCGAGGAGACGGACCTGCGGGCGACGCTCCGCTCGGACGCCCCGGACGAAGAGGTCGCGCGGATCTGGAAGCGGGCCATGTGGGGCAAGAAGGCCGGCTCGGGCCTCGACGATCCGAGCTTCCTCCAGCCCGACCGCCCGATGTCGGCGATCGGCGGCTGAGTTCGCGAAGTCCGAGGCAGCGTCAGCCGTTCAAGGCTGACGCAGCCTCGCGGCATCAGCCTTCGGGCGACTCCCACTCGCTCAGCGCGACGACGTCCTTGAGGAACCCTCGTACACCCAGGAACTGGGAGAGGTGCTCGCGGTGCCCCTCGCACGCGAGCCACGTCTTGCGCCGCTCGGGCGTGTGCAGCTTGGGGTTGTTCCACGCGAGGACCCAGACGGCGTCGGCGCGGCAGCCCTTGGCGGAACAGATCGGCTTCTCTTCGCTCACCTGATCATTGTCCAGCAAGGGCGATGCCGGGCAGCCACGGGGGGAGCTGCCCGGCATCGGTCCGTCGCTCCGACGGGGGATGCGGAGCGCGTAGGCAGTATGTCACGGCACATGGGGTGAGGTGCACTGGAACTTCACGATTGATCTGAGCTCTTCTTGAGGTTTCCGGCCACTGTCCGTGATCACTTCCGGCCGTACGGAGCCTCGGCTCCGGGGCCCTCCGGCGCCTCCGCCGCACCCAGCGCCGGGCGTACCGGAGTGGTGACGAAGGTGGAGGGAAGGGCCGGAGACGTCTCGCGGCCCGCGTTGGCGATGACCACGGCGATATAGGGGAGCAGGATCCCCAGGGCGAGCGCCACGACCGCGACGTGCCGTTCGACGTTCCACAGCACCGCCGCGGCGATCACGGAGAACGTTCGGACCGTCATGGAGATGATGTACCGCCGCTGCCGGCCCCGGACGTCGTCGGCGAGCCCCTGACGGGCCCCCGTGATCCGGAAGACCTCGGTTCCGCCACGCTTCGGCATCGCCTGTCCACCACCCACCGGTCGCGCCGGACCCTCCCTGGTCCGGACCTCGTTCCACCGTACGCCCGCCCTTCCGCGCCGACGAGACCGGGGGCACGGATGGCGGTGCCCGACATGCGCCGAATGGCGCACGGGCCGAGACTGGGCCCACGTGCGCAAAAGGAGGCGACGATGAGTTGGTTGTGGGCGATCATCGTGGGGTTCGTCCTCGGTCTGATCGCGAAGGCGATCCTGCCGGGGAAGCAACAGATCCCGCTGTGGCTGACGACCGTGTTCGGCATTCTCGGCAGTGTCCTCGGCAACGCGGTCGCGACCTGGATCGGTGTCAACGACACCAAGGGCATCGACTGGACCCGCCACCTGCTCCAGCTGATCGGCGCCGTCGCCGTGGTCGGGGTGGGCGACATGGTCTGGGCCTCGATGAAGGGCAACAGACAGCGGGCGTGACACACCCGTGAAATCCGGGAGGCCCGGTACAGCACCTCAGGTGCCGTACCGGGCCTCCCGGTGTGCGGGACGGTCTCGGGTCCTGTCCGCCGGACAGGACCTCGTCAGTCCTCCGCGCCGGCGAACTCGATCGCCGCCAGGTTCTTCTTGCCGCGCCGCAGCACCAGCCAGCGGCCGTGCAGCAGCTCGTCCGCCGACACCTCGGCGTCCTCGGCGGTGACCTTCACGTTGTTCACGTACGCCCCGCCCTCCTTCACCGTGCGGCGCGCGCCCGACTTGCTCGGCGCGAGCCCGACCTCGGTGAACAGGTCCACGACCTGGCCGAGCTCGGTCACGCGCGCGTGCGGCAGCTCGGACAGGGCGGCGGCGAGCGTCGCCCCGTCCAGCTCGGCCAGGTCGCCCTGCCCGAACAGCGCCTTCGAGGCGTTGATGACGGCCGCGCACTGCTCCGCGCCGTGCACGAGCGTGGTGAGCTCCTCGGCGAGCGCCCGCTGGGCGGCGCGCGCCTGCGGCCGCTCGGCGGTCTGCGCCTCCAGCTCCTCCAGCTCTTCGCGGGACCTGAAGGAGAGGATCCGCATGTACGTCGAGATGTCGCGGTCGTCGACGTTCAGCCAGAACTGGTAGAACGCGTACGGCGTGGTCATCTCCGGGTCGAGCCAGACGGCCCCGCCCTCGGTCTTGCCGAACTTGGTGCCGTCCGCCTTGACCATCAGCGGCGTCGCCAGCGCGTGCACCTCGGCGCCGGGCTCCATGCGGTGGATCAGGTCGAGCCCGGCCACCAGGTTGCCCCACTGGTCCGACCCGCCCTGCTGGAGCACGCAGCCGTAGCGGCGGTACAGCTCCAGGAAGTCCATGCCCTGGAGCAACTGGTAGCTGAACTCCGTGTAGCTGATGCCCTGCTCGGACTCCAGGCGCCGGGCCACGGAGTCCTTGGTCAGCATCTTGTTGACCCGGAAGTGCTTGCCGATGTCCCGCAGGAACTCGATCGCGGACAGTCCGGCGGTCCAGTCGAGGTTGTTCACCATGACCGCCGCGTTCTCCCCCTCGAAGGAGAGGAAGGGCTCGATCTGCGTCCGCAGCCGGTTCACCCAGTTCGCGACCGTCTCGGGGTCGTTCAGGGTGCGCTCGGCCGTCGGCCGCGGGTCACCGATCTGCCCGGTGGCCCCGCCGACCAGCGCCAGCGGCCGGTGCCCGGCCTGCTGGAGCCGGCGGACGGTGAGGACCTGGACCAGGTGGCCGACATGGAGACTGGCCGCGGTCGGGTCGAAACCGCAATAGAACGTGACGGGACCGTCCGCGAGAGCCTTGCGCAGTGCGTCCTCATCGGTGGACTGGGCGAAGAGCCCACGCCACTTCAGCTCGTCGACGATGTCCGTCACGACCGTCAGTCTCCTCAGGTTGTTGGTGGTACGACCGCTCAGTCTAGGTGTGTCAGACCCCCTTGCTGACCGAGCTCATGTTGAAGTCCGGCACCCGCAGGGCGGGCATCGCGGCCCGGGTGAACCAGTCGCTCCACTCGCGCGGCAGCGTCTTCTCCGTCCGGCCCGCCTCCGTGGCCCGCGACAGCAGGTCCACCGGCGACTCGTTGAACCGGAAGTTGTTCACCTCGCCGACGACCTCGCCGTTCTCGACGAGGTAGACGCCGTCCCGGGTCAGTCCGGTCAGCAGCAGCGTCGCCGGATCGACCTCGCGGATGTACCAGAGGCAGGTCAGCAGCAGACCACGCTCGGTCGAGGCGACCATCTCCTCCAGGGAGCGCTCGCCGCCGCCGTCCAGGATCAGGTTCCCCGCCCCGGGCGCCACGGGCAACCGGGTAAGTCCCGCGGTGTGCCGGGTGGTGATCAGGTGGGCCAGGCTTCCGGCCTTCACCCAGTCGATCGGCTCGACCGGCAGACCGTTGTCGAAGACGGAGGAGTCGTCTCCGGAGGAGTGCGCGATCACGAAGGGCGCGGACTCCAGGCCCGGCTCGTTCGGGTCGCTGCGCAGGGTCAGCGGCAGCGGGGAGAGCGTCTCGCCGAGCCGGGTGCCGCCGCCGGGCTTGGAGAAGACCGTACGGCCCTCGACCGCGTCCCGGGCGGTGGACGACCACAGCTGGTAGATCATCAGGTCGGCCACGGCGGTCGGCGGCAGCAGCGTCTCGTACCGCCCGGCGGGCAGCTCGATCCGCCGCTCCGCCCAGCCGAGCCGGACCGCCAGCTCGGCGTCGAGCGCGGCCGGGTCGACGTCCTTGAAGTCCCGCGTCGAGCGCCCGGCCCAGGCGGAGCGCGACCGGTCGGGGGACTTGGCGTTCAGCTCCAGGGTCCCGTTGGGCTGGTCGTGCCGGAGCCGCAGCCCCGTGGACGTACCCAGGTAGGTGGAGGTCAGCTCGTGGTTGGCGAAACCGTAGAGCTCACGCCCGCCGGCCCGGGCCCGGGCGAAGGCCTCGCCGAGCGTCGGGGCGAAGTCGGTGAAGACGGCGGAGGAGGTCTCGGCCGGGGCGTCCGTGAAGTCGGGCGACGAGGGCACGCCCTCGACCAGCGGCTGGGCGTCCTCGGCGGGCCCGGCGGCCCGCGCGGCGGCCTCGGCGGCCCGGACGAGCGGCTCCAGGTCGTCGACGGTCACGGCCGACCGGGAGACGACACCGGAGGCGCTGCCCTGGGCGCCGTCGACGGTCGCGATGACGGTGAGGGTGCGGCCCCGGGTGACACCGTTGGTGGTCAGCGCGTTCCCGGCCCAGCGCAGATTGGCGGAGGACTCCTCGTCGGCGATGACGACACACCCGTCGGCACGGGACAGCTCAAGAGCCCGCTCGACGATCTCGTACGGCTTGCTGACGCGGCTCATCGACCGGCCTCCTGCGTCGTGTTAAGGATGTTGACGCCCCGGAAGAGGGCGGAGGGGCAGCCGTGGGAGACCGCGGCGACCTGGCCCGGCTGGGCCTTGCCGCAGTTGAACGCGCCGCCGAGGACGTACGTCTGCGGGCCGCCGACCTGCTCCATCGAGCCCCAGAACTCGGTCGTCGTCGCCTGGTACGCCACGTCCCGCAGCTGCCCGGCGAGCCGCCCGTTCTCGATGCGGAAGAAGCGCTGACCGGTGAACTGGAAGTTGTAGCGCTGCATGTCGATCGACCACGACCGGTCGCCGACCACGTAGACGCCCCGCTCGACCCCGCCGATCAGGTCCTCCGTCGACAGACCACCCGGGTCCGGCTGGAGCGAGACGTTCGCCATCCGCTGCACCGGCACGTGCGCGGGGGAGTCCGCGAAGGCGCAGCCGTTCGAGCGGCCGAGGCCCGTGAGCTTCGCGATCCGCCGGTCCAGCTGGTAGCCGACGAGCGTGCCGTCCTTCACCAGGTCCCAGCTCTGCGCCTCGACGCCCTCGTCGTCGTACCCGACGGTGGCGAGCCCGTGCTCGGCCGTCCTGTCACCCGTCACGTTCATGATCGACGAGCCGTACGCCAGCTTGCCCAGCTGGTCGAAGGTGGCGAAGGAGGTGCCGGCGTAGGCCGCCTCGTAGCCCAGGGCCCGGTCCAGCTCCGTGGCGTGCCCGATCGACTCGTGGATCGTCAGCCAGAGGTTCGACGGGTCCACGACCAGGTCGTACCGCCCGGCCTCGACGCTCGGTGCCCGCATCTTCTCGGCCAGCAGCCCCGGGATCTCGTCGAGCTCCTTGTCCCAGTCCCAGCCGGTGCCCGTCAGGTACTCCCAGCCCCGCCCGGCCGGCGGCGCGATCGTCCGCATCGAGTCGAACTCACCGGTCGTCCCGTCCACGGCGACCGCCGTGAGCTGCGGGTGCAGCCGGACGCGCTGCTGGGTCGTGACGGTGCCCGCCGTGTCCGCGTAGAACTTGTTCTCGTGGACGGTGAGCAGCGAGGCGTCCACGTGCGCCACGCCCTCCGCCCCGAGCAGCCGCGCGCTCCAGTCGGCGAGCAGCGCGCTCTTCTCCTCGCCGGGGATGGAGAAGGGGTCGATCTCGTACGAGGACACCCAGGTGCGCTCGGCGTGCACCGGCTCCTGCGCGAGCTCCACCCTCTCCTCGGAGCCCGCCGCGGCGATGACCTTCGCCGACAGCTTGGCCATCGCCACCGCCTGCGAGGCGACCCGCGCGGCCGCGTCCATGGTCAGGTCGACCCCGGAGGCGAACCCCCAGGCCCCGCCGTGCACCACCCGCACCGCGTAGCCGAGGTCGGTGGTGTCCGAGGAACCGGACGGTTTGGCGTCCCGCAGCCGCCACGAGGCGCTGCGCACCCGCTCCAGGCGGAAGTCGGCGTGCTCGGCGCCGAGCGCGCGCGCCCGGGCGAGCGCCGCGTCGGCGAGCGCCCGCAGGGGCAGCGCGACGAACGTAGGGTCGATCTGATGGCCCACGAGCGGCCTCGCTCTCGGTGATCGGAAGACGGCGATGGAACTGCCCCGGAAGTCAATCATGGGAAGGCCGGCCGGGTGGGCCCATTGGAGGGGCCCCGCGGAGCGTGTGCCGGGCCCTCCCCGGCGGGCCCGTACCGCCCCCGAGCTGTAGGGATCCGACAGTGACGCCCCTACGCCACTGTCGGAGACCGATTCCTCATGTCGGGAGCGATACCGATAGGTTTTCGGCTACCAGACCGCTATCGAAAGGGTGATCCGTTGAGCCGCTCGGTTCTCGTCACCGGAGGAAACCGGGGCATCGGCCTCGCCATCGCCCGCGCGTTCGCCGAAGCCGGCGACAAGGTCGCGATCACGTACCGCTCCGGCGAGCCGCCGGCCGCCCTGGTCGAACTGGGCTGCCTCCCCGTCAGGTGCGACATCACCGACGGGGAGCAGGTGGAGCAGGCGTACAAGGAGATCGAGGAGAAGCACGGTCCGGTCGAGGTCCTCGTGGCCAACGCCGGCGTGACGAAGGACCAGCTCCTCATGCGCATGTCGGAGGAGGACTTCACGTCCGTCGTCGACACGAACCTGACCGGTACCTTCCGGGTCGTCAAGCGCGCCAACCGCGGGATGCTGCGGGCCAAGAAGGGCCGCGTCGTCCTCATCTCCTCGGTCGTCGGTCTGCTGGGCTCCGCGGGCCAGGCCAACTACGCCGCCTCCAAGGCCGGCCTGGTCGGTTTCGCCCGCTCCCTCGCGCGTGAGCTCGGCTCGCGCAACATCACGTTCAACGTCGTCGCCCCTGGTTTCGTCGACACCGACATGACCGCGGTCCTCACCGACGAGCAGCGCGCGGGCATCGTGTCCCAGGTGCCGCTGGGCCGTTACGCGCAGCCGGAGGAGATCGCCGCCGCGGTGAAGTTCCTCGCCTCCGACGACGCCTCGTACATCACTGGAGCCGTCATCCCGGTTGACGGCGGATTGGGCATGGGTCACTGATCACATGAGCGGAATTCTCGAGGGCAAGCGCATCCTGATCACGGGTGTGCTGATGGAGTCCTCCATCGCCTTCCACGCCGCGAAGCTGGCCCAGGAGCAGGGCGCGGAGATCATCCTCACCGCCTGGCCCCGGCCGTCGCTGACCGAGCGCATCGCCAAGAAGCTCCCCAAGCCCGAGAACGTCAAGGTCCTCGAGCTCGACGTCTCCAACGACGAGCACCTCGCGCGCCTGGAGGGCCAGGTCCGTGAGCAGCTGGGCGACCGTCTCGACGGCATCGTCCACTCGATCGGCTTCGCCCCGCAGGACGCCCTCGGCGGCAACTTCCTGAACACGCCGTTCGAGTCCGTCGCCACGGCCATGCACGTCTCGGCCTTCTCCCTGAAGTCCCTGACGATGGCGCTGCTGCCGTTGATGAGCGAGGGCGGCTCGGTCGTCGGCCTCACCTTCGACGCGAAGTTCGCCTGGCCGCAGTACGACTGGATGGGCCCGACGAAGGCCGCCCTGGAGGCCACCAGCCGCTACATGGCCCGTGACCTGGGCAAGCAGAACATCCGCTGCAACCTGGTCTCGGCCGGCCCGCTCGGTTCGATGGCCGCCAAGTCCATCCCGGGCTTCTCGGAGCTGGCCTCCGTCTGGGACAACCGCGCCCCGCTGGAGTGGAACCTCTCCGATCCGGAGCCGGCGGGCCGCGCCATCGTCGCGCTGCTCTCCGACTGGTTCCCGAAGACGACGGGCGAGATCGTCCACGTCGACGGCGGTCTGCACGCGATCGGCGCGTAACACCGCTTCACACAGCAGGAAAGGGCCGAGTGCCCGCCCTCCGGGGCGGACACACGGCCCTCGCCGTACCGCAACTCCTGCCCGACTCGAAAAGTCGCGCGAATCACCCCAGACTGGGGCAGAGCGTGATGTTCTGCTGCTGACGGGGAGGAGGTACGGGCATGCGCGCGATACGTCACGGGTTCGGCGCGTTCGCCTCGGTCGCCGTTCTGCTCACCGGGATAGCCGTCGCCGCCGAGGTGCGCGCCGCTCCCGCCCCGGCCGAGGAGCTCCCCGCCGCCGCCCCGGCCGCGGACGAGCCGGAGAACTTCGGGGCGTCCTGCCGCACCGTCGTCCAGGGCTCCCGCGTCACCGCCTACTGCCAGAACCCGTACCCCGGCACCGACAGCGTCCGGCTCCACGTCGAGTGCGACCGCTGGTGGGACGTCGACACCGACAGCGCCCCCGTCGAGGTCGGACCCGCGGACTACGCCCAGGTCACCGGCCGCTGCTGGAAGGAGGTCCGGTCCGCCTGGGTCACGCACCAGCAGGCGGAACCGGCTCCTGGACCGACTGCGGCACGGGGCTCTTGAGGCACATGAAGGGGTAGCCGGCCGCCTCGGTCCCGGCCCGCTCGGCGTCGCCCTCGCGGATCGCGTCCACCAGGCGCGCGTGGTCCATGTGGTTCTCCGGGCGCAGCTCCCGGCCCACGTCGTCGCGCAGCCAGTCCCGCAGGAGATCGCCCAGGTCCGCGTAGAGCTCCGTCAGCACGTCGTTGCCCGAGGCGGCGACGACCGCGTGGTGGAAGGCCGCGTCGACCGTCACGAACCGCTCCGCGTCACCCGACTCCCACGCCTCCTCGCGCCGTGCGAGCAGCGCGTCGAGCTGCTTCAGATCCCGCTCCGAGCGCCGCTCGGCGGCGAAGCGGGCGGCGGCGGACTCCAGGGTCGAGCGCAGCTCGGCGACGTGCCGGGGGTCGGAGCCCGCGAAGCGCCGGTGCATGACGCCCGCCAGCTCGCTGGTGGCGATGACGTACGTCCCCGAGCCCTGGCGGATGTCGAGCAGCCCGTTGTGCGCGAGCGCGCGGACGGCCTCGCGCACGGTGTTGCGGGCCACACCCAGCTGCTCGACCAGCTCGGGCTCGGTCGGGATGCGCGAACCCACCGGCCACTCGCCGGAGGTGATCTGGTTCCGCAGCTCGGCGATCACCTGATCGGAGAGTCCTGCGCGCCGCGGGTGGCCGAGGGCCATGGAGCACCGTCCCATTCGTTCGAGATTGGACAACCAATCATCCCATGATTCTATGATGGCCTCATGGCTGACGAACCGAAGACCCTCGACCCCGCCCTACGACCGGCCGGAACCACCGCCCGAGCGGCCGTCGCCGCCGGCGATTCTCCCGCACCCGGCCGGGCGCACCGCTGGACCCTCGGGCTCGTCACCCTCGGCCTCGTCCTCGCCGCCCTGAACCTCCGCCCCGCCATCACCAGCCTCGGCGCGCTCCTCGAAGAGGTCAGCGAAGGCCTCCACATGAGCGGCACCGTCGCCGGCGTCCTCACCTCCGTCCCACCGCTCTGCTTCGCGGTCTTCGGCATCACCGCCCCGCGCCTGGCGCGCCGCTTCGGCCCCGCCGCCGTCGTCTGCGCGGGCATGGCGGCGATCTTCGTGGGCCTCGCCGTCCGCCCCTTCGCGTCCGGCACCGCCGGCTTCCTCGCAGCCAGCGCCCTCGCCCTCATGGGCATCGCCCTCAGCAACGTCCTGATGCCCGTCATCGTCAAGCGGTACTTCCCCGACCGCGTCGGCACCATGACCGGCCTGTACTCCATGGCGCTCGCCCTCGGCACCTCCGTCGCCGCGGCGGCGACCGTCCCGATGACCGAGGCCCTCGGCGGCGACTGGCGCGTCGGCCTCGGCGTCTGGGCCGCGGTCGCCGCGCTCGCCGTCCTGCCCTGGATCCCGCTCGTGCGCGACCGCGACCGGGACAGTGGCCGGGACCGGGCCCAGGACCGCGACCGGGACCAGGCCCGCGACCGGGACCGGGCCCGGGACCGTGACCGTGACCGGGGCCGTGACGGCGGCGCCCACGGCCGTACGGAGAAGGCGACCGGGACCGCGGCCGGGAGCGCGACCGCCACCGTCCCGGCGCCGGCCACCGACCTGCCCGCCCCTCGCGTCACCCGCAGCCGGACCGCCTGGGCCCTGGGCTGCTTCTTCGGCCTCCAGGCCACCGGCGCCTACATCACCATGGGCTGGATGCCGCAGATCTTCCGCGACGCCGGCGTCCCCGCCTCCACCGCGGGCGTGCTCCTCGCCGTCACCATGGTCATGGGCGTCCCGCTCGCCTTCGTCATCCCCCGGCTCGCGACCCGGATGAAGAACCAGGGACCGATCGTCGTCGCGCTCGGCCTCTGTGGCCTCAGCGGCTACACAGGCCTCTTCTTCGCCCCCGCCGCCGGAGCCTGGCTCTGGGCGGTGCTGCTCGGCGTCTCCAACTGCGCCTTCCCGCTCGCCCTCACCATGATCGGGATGCGCTCGCGGACCGGCGCCGGCGTCGTCCGCCTCTCCGCCTTCGCGCAGAGCGTCGGCTACCTCATCTCCATCCCCGGCCCCCTCCTCGTCGGCGTGCTCTACCAGCACAGCGGCGGCTGGGGACTGCCCATCGCCCTCATGGGTGGCCTGATGGTGCCGCAGATGATCGTCGGAACCCTCGCCGGGAGGGACCGGACCGTCGAGGACGAATGCTGAGATGCGAGACTGGCCCCATGCCAGTCCTCGAACCCAATCCCCAGAACGGCCAGAAGAAGCTGCTCATCGTGCTCGGCGCGATGCTCGGCATCACGGTGGTCATCGCCGTGATCGCCTCCCTCGCCTCACCGTGACCCCCGGGGGTGGGGACAACCCCCGCATCCCCTAGGGGGTGGGTGTCAGGGTGAAGTGGGTGGATCACCTGATGGGCCCGCGGGCACCCGATCCGTACGTTGGAGACATCCGTCGGAGACGACGGGAAAAGGATCTCCCAGCCCTCGGAGGCGGCCATGTCGGCCCGTACGGACACCCCCACCCGGCCCCTGCCGACCGGCGTCGACACCCGGCTGCCCTGGTGGGCGCTCGCCCTCCCCGTGGTCGCGTTCGGTGCCCTGCTCCTGCTCATAGCGGGGCCGGGTGGGGCTCCCGCGACCGCGGGTGACCTGGGGGTCGGCCGGGTCCTGGAGCAGCTCCAGCAAACGCTCGCTCTCTGAGTCACCGCGAGCCGTTCCGTGCGAAGCTGTTGACCATGAGCGTCGATACACCCCGCAGAATCGTGCTGCTCCGACACGCGAAGGCAGACTGGAGCGACGACTCCGACCACGAGCGCCCCCTCGCCGAGCGAGGCCGCGCGGACGCCCCCGTCGCGGGCCGCAAGCTCGCCGCGACCGGCATCGGCTTCGACCTGGCACTCTGCTCGACCGCCGTCAGAACAAGGGAGACCTGGAAGCTGGCCGTGCACGAGCTGCCGGAGCGACCCAGGACCGTGTACGAGGACCGGCTGTACGATGCCTCGCTCGGCGAGCTCATCGCCCTGCTCAACGAGACCTCGGAAGACGTCGACGACCTCCTCGTCATCGGCCACAACCCCGGGATGCACGCCCTCGCCGACGCCCTCGCGGGCGGGTCCGAGGGAGACACCCTGCCCCGCATGAACCGCAGCGGCTTCCCGACCTCCGCCTTCGCCGTCCTCGCCTTCAACGGCTCCTGGAAGTCGGTGGAGCACGGCGTCGCCCGGCTCGTGGACTTCTGGACCCCGCACGACTGACGAGCCGTACCCCGGCTCCGTACGGGAGAGGGCCCGGCCGTCCGACGACGACCGGGCCCTCTCGCGCACGTAGGGGCGTACCAACGGCCTTGCAGACGGCCGTACGGGCGTACCGACGGTTCAGTGCAGCAGGTCCTCACCGCCGTCGGCGGCCTCGACCTCGTCGCGCGTGATCCCGAGCAGATAGAGCACGGTGTCCAGGAACGGCACGTTCACCGCCGTGTCGGCGGCCCGGCGCACCACCGGCTTGGCGTTGAAGGCCACCCCGAGACCGGCCGCGTTCAGCATGTCCAGGTCGTTGGCCCCGTCGCCGATGGCCACCGTCTGCGCCAGCGGCACACCCGCCTCCGCGGCGAACCGGCGCAACAGCCGGGCCTTGCCCGCACGGTCCACGATCTCGCCGGTCACCCGGCCCGTGAGCTTGCCGTCGACGATCTCCAGGGTGTTGGCCGAGGCGAAGTCGAGCCCGAGCCGCTCCTTCAGATCGTCCGTGACCTGCGTGAACCCGCCGGAGACGACACCCACCTGGTAGCCGAGCCGCTTGAGCGTACGGATCAGGGTCCGGGCCCCCGGCGTCAGCCGCACCTCCGCGCGGACCTTGTCGACCACCGAGGCGTCCAGACCGGCGAGCAGCTCCACGCGCGCGTGCAGCGACTGCTCGAAGTCCAGCTCGCCGCGCATCGCCGCCGCCGTCACCTCGGCGACCTTGTCCTCGCACCCCGCGTGCGCCGCGAAGAGCTCGATGACCTCGTCCTGGATCAGGGTCGAGTCGACGTCCATGACGACCAGCCGCTGGGCCCGCCGGTGCAGCCCGGCGGAGACCACGGCCACGTCCACGCCGATGGTGTGCGCCTCGATCGCGAGCGCGGTCCGCAGCGGCTCGGTCTCGCATCCCGAGACGGCGAACTCCACGGCCGTCACCGGATACTTCGCGAGGCGGAAGATGCGGTCGATGTTGCCGCCGGTCTCCGCGATCCTGGCCGCTATGGCCGCCGTCTGCTCCGCGGTGAGCGGGTTGCCGAGGACGGTGACGTGTGAGCGTCCCTCGCCGCGCGGCCGGTTGTCGCCCGTACCGGAGATGATCTCGGCCTGGAGCTTCAGGGACTCGGCCCAGCTGTGGACGGTGGCCCGCAGCTCGCCCTGCGAGGCGACGGTCGGCTCGGTGACGAGCGCGCACAGGACGAGGCGGCCGCGGGAGACGACCTGCTCGATGTCCACGACGTCGACGGAGTAGGCGGCGAGGGTGTCGAAGAGTCCGGCGGTGATCCCGGGACGGTCCTTGCCGAAGATCTTGACGAGGAGAGTGGGAACGTCTGAGGTCTGCGATGCGCTCATGGTGGTTCCCACCGTATCGGGCACCGCGTGTCGGCCCACCCCCCGTCCCGCCCAGCGGACACCCGAGTGGTCGTGGGCCTGCCCCACGGCCTGTCCGGCGCGGCTCTTCACAGAGCCCGAACACGGCCCGACTTTCGTTGTGGGGACCGGGCCTGAAATAGTTCCCCACGATGTTCGCCATCCCTAGACTCCCGACGACGGGAGCACATCGGGGGACAAGTAGTGGGGCATGGAGTGCCAGAACTCGTACTGGAATTGAATGGAAGGACCTGGACGCTCGATCCGTCCAGGCCGTACACCCTCGGCCGTGACCCACAGGGTGACCTGGTCATCGACGACGCCCGGGTGTCGTGGCGGCACGCCACGATCAGCTGGGGCGGCCGGAGTTGGGTCATCGAGGACCACGGCTCGACGAACGGCACGTTCGTCCGGGGGCAGCGGATCCACCAGATGGAGATCGGTCCAGGATCGGCCGTCCATCTCGGTAACGCGACCGACGGCCCCCGGCTGAATCTCGCCGCCGGAGCCCAGGCCGCGCAGCAGGCGCACCAGCCGCCGGCCCAGGCACAGGCGGCTCAGCCCGCCGCCGCCCACCAGGTCGCGGGGGCGCAGGCCGCCCAGGGCGACTGGGCGACGCACCAGGCCCCGCCGCAGCACCAGACCCCGCAGCACCAGACCCCGCAGCACCAGACCCCGCAGCATCAGGCCCCGCAGCATCAGGCCCCGCAGCACCAGGGCCCGCCGCAGCAGGGCTGGCAGCAGCAGGCCCAGCAGCCCGCGCAACCGCAGGTCCCGCACCAGCAGGGCGGCCCCCAGGGCCCCCACGGTCAGCAGGGGCACGGCCAGGCCGGCGTCGCCGCGGGGGCGTCGTCCGCCTACGCCGACCGCAGCCCGACCACGTTCCACCAGCTGAACCTCGGCCACGTCATGCGCATCGGCCGTGCCCTCGAGAACGAACTGGTCGTCTCCGACCTCCAGGTCTCGCGGCACCACGCCGACTTCCACGCGACGCCCGACGGCCGCTTCGAGATCCGCGACCTCGGCTCGCACAACGGCACGTACGTCAACGGCCAGCCGATCCCCAAGGGCGGCTCGGCCGTCCTCGGCCCGCAGGACATCGTCGGCGTCGGTCACTCGACGTTCCGCATCGTCGGCGGCCAGCTCGAGGAGTTCGTCGACACCGGCTCCGTCTCCTTCTCGGCCCGCCACCTCACGGTGACGGTCGACGGCGGCAAGAAGATCCTCCAGGACGTCTCCTTCGGCGTCCCGGAGAAGTCGCTGATCGGTGTCATCGGCCCCTCCGGCTCCGGAAAGTCCACGCTGCTCAAGGCGCTGACCGGCTACCGCCCGGCCAACGAGGGCGACGTCCTCTACGACAACCGGAGCCTCTACAAGCAGTTCGCCGAGCTGCGCCAGCGCATCGGTCTGGTCCCGCAGGACGACATCCTGCACAAGGAGCTGACCGTCCAGAAGGCGCTCCGCTACGCGGCCAAGCTCCGCTTCCCCGGCGACACCGCCGAGGCCGAGCGCGAGGCCCGCATCGACGAGGTGCTGCGCGAGCTCAAGCTCGACATCCACCGGGAGAAGAAGGTCACCTCCCTCTCCGGCGGCCAGCGCAAGCGCGTCTCCGTCGCCCTGGAGCTCCTCACCAAGCCGTCGCTGATCTTCCTGGACGAGCCGACCTCCGGCCTCGACCCGGGCATGGACCGCGACGTCATGCAGCTGCTGCGCGGCCTCGCCGACGACGGCCGCACGGTCCTCGTCGTCACCCACTCGGTCGCCGAGCTGGGCCTCTGCGACAAGCTGCTCGTCATGGCGCCCGGCGGCTCGGTGGCGTACTTCGGCCCGCCGGAGGAGGCGCTGAACTTCTTCGGCTACTCCACCTGGGCCGACGTCTTCTCCGCCTTCGAGAACTACCGCGACTACGACTGGGCGGGCCGCTGGAAGGGCTCGCAGCACTACCAGATGTACGCCGCGGACATCGACGCCGTCGCCGCGCAGCCGGTCCAGATGCCGCAGCAGGCGATGGCCCGCCCGCCGAAGCCGCAGGGTTGGGGCTCCCAGCTCTGGACGCTGATCCGCCGCTACGTCTCGGTGATCGCCTCCGACAAGGGCTTCCTGGGCCTGATGGTGATCCTGCCGGCCGTCCTCGGCGCGGTCTCGGTCGTCATCCCGGCGGACTTCGGCCTCGGCTCGCCGACGCCGCCGTCCCGCTTCAACGGCGACGCGGGCACGATCATGCTGATCCTCATGGTCGGCATGTGCTTCAGCGGCGCCGCCAACTCGGTCCGCGAACTGATCAAGGAGCGGGTCATCTACGAGAGGGAGCGCGCCACCGGCCTCTCCCGCTCCGCGTACCTGATGTCCAAGGTGATCGTCCTCGGCGTGATCACGGCCTTCCAGGGCGTCATCATCTGCGGCATCGGTTTCTCCACCCGCGCGCTGCCCGCTGAGGGGCTCCTCATGCCCCCCGCCGTCGAGCTGTGCATCCAGGTGATCGCCCTCGGCCTCACCTCGATGATGTTCGGCCTGGTCATCTCCGCGCTCGTGAAGACCGCCGAGAAGACCATGCCGCTCCTGGTCATGTTCGCGATCATCCAGGTCGTCTTCACCGGCATCCTGTTCCAGGTCTACGGCTCGCCCGGCCTGGAGCAGTTCGCCTGGCTCATGCCCTCCCGCTGGGGCATCGCCGGTGCCGGCACCACGCTCGACCTGGCCCGCCTCATGCCGCCGTGGGACCCGAAGGACCCCACGAACACCGACGCGCTGTGGGAGCACACGGCCGGCCAGTGGGGCTTCGACCTCGGCGTCCAGCTGCTCATGGCGGCTGTCTGCTGTGTCGTCGTGGCGCGCCTGCTGCGCCGCCACGAGCCCGAGGTCATGCGCAAGTGACCGCGTAGGCCGTACGCCGAAGGGCGGCACCCCGCACGGGGGTGCCGCCCTTCGGCGTACGACAGCGGACCGACCGGGATCAGTAGGCGCTGTTGACGTTGTCGATCGAGCCGTAGCGGTCGGCCGCGTAGTTGGCGGCGGCGACGATGTTGGCGACCGGGTCGTACTGGTCGAACGGCGTGCCGGCCACGTGGTAGGCCTTGAAGGTCGGGTAGATGACCTGGAGCAGGCCCTTCGACGGGACGCCGTTGATGGCGTTGATGTCCCAGTTGTTGATGGCCCGCGGGTTGCCGCTGGACTCACGCATGATGTTCTTGTGCAGGCCGTTGTAGCTGCCCGGGATGTCGTGCTTGTCCATGATGAACAGCGCCTCGCGGATCCAGCCGTCGAGGTTGTTCGCGAAGACCGGCGTACGGGCGACGGAACGGCTCGCGGCCGCCTTCTCCGCGGCGCGCTTCTTCGCGGCCGCCTTCGCCTTGGCCTCGGCGTTCGCCTTGGCGGTGGCCTTGGCGCGGGCGTCCGCCTTCGCCTTGGCGTCGGCCTTGGCCTTCGCGTCGGCCTTCGCCTTGGCCGCGGCCTTGGCGTCGGCCTCCTGCTTGGCCTTCAGGCCGATGGTGGTGTGCTGCTCGGTGACGCTGGCGGCCAGCGCCTTCGCCTGCGGGCTGGCGGCGTCGTACGACCAGGCGACCTGCTGCGTACCGGAGAGGGCCTGCGGCTCGGTCTCGGTGGAGCCGTTGCCCGGTACGAGGGAGAGGGTGAGGGCTGCGGCGCCCAGAGCGGCGACGCCGGCGATCGTGGCCTTGTGGGTCTTCTTCAGACCACGACTGTGGCCGGGGGTGTTCGCAGACATCAGGACTACCTCTTCGAATCGCTGGGGGGTCGCTCGCCGGGGCGGCGCTGCGCCTGCTCGGCGGCGACGGGGCAATTCTTAGCGGCAGCAAAATCGTGTGGCAAAGGTGTGACGTACGATCCCGGGTAGTGGATCAGGGGCCCGTGCACGGGGCACGGAACGCCCGTTGTGGCCAGGTTCCTCCGCGTCTATCGGGCCTTCTGGCATCCACTAGGGGGCTTCGTAAGTGATGTGGGTCCTATGCCCGGGCTCACATCGGGCACGTAACAAACTCACCAGGCGTTGCGGGCGCAATGCGGACGGTGAGGCAAGTCCTCCGGAAGGAGGAGAAGGGCGCTTCGACGTCGTACCGGAGGCGCCCCGGAGCTCGTACCGCAGACGCCCCTCATACGTGAGACGCCTCGGTACTCACGCCAGAAGCACCCCTCCGCATCACCGCCCCGCGAGCTCCGGCGCCACGTACCGCCCGCTGGCCGGGCGCCGGTCGAGCAGCCGGAGGAAGCCCGGCACCACGGACTCCGGACTCGGCCGCGTCCCGATCCCCTCCGGCACCGCCGCCGCGTACAGATCCGTCTCCATGTCACCGGGGTCCACCGCCCACACCCGCAGCTCCGGCTCCTCCACGGCGAGCACCGCCGCCAGCAGGTCGACCGCGGCCTTCGATGCCCCGTACCCGCCCCACGTCGCGTACGGCACTGCCGCGGCCTCCGAACTGAGCATGATCACCGTCCCCGCGGCGCTCGCCCGCAGCAGCGGCAGACTCTCCTGCACCAGGCCGAGCACCGCCACGACGTTCGTCTCCAGGGCAGCCCGCAGACCGTCCAGCGGCTGGTGCTCAAGCCGAGGCAGCGGCGCGGCGCCCAGCACGCCCGCGTTGTTCACCAGCAGATCGAGCCCGCCGAGCCCCCGGGCGGCGGCCACCAGCTCCCGCCGGTGCGCGCCGTCCCCGACATCACCGGGCAGCGCGACCACCCGCGCGCCGTGCGCGGCCCGGACCGCCGCCGCGCTCTCCTCCAGGGCTCCCGCCGTCCGGGCGTTCAGGACGAGATCCCAGCCCCGCCCGGCCAGCGCGTGCGCCAGCGCCCCGCCGAGTCCCTTCGACGCCCCCGTGACGATCGCGACAGCCATGAACCCGTCCCCCTTGTATCCGTATCTCCCGGCATCCGTCCGACGCCGACGGCTCCACCCTCGCGTCCGGCCCCGCTCCGCCGCCTCGGCCCCCGGCCCGGACCGCCGGGGGCGCGGGACCTAGGTCTCAGGTCCCCCTCCCGCGCCGCCTCCGGCCGGATACGCACGGTCACACCCCACCGTTACGGTGAACACATGAGCCATCGACCGAGCTCCGGCCTCGCGGCCGTGAGCACCGCCCTCCTCGCTATGAGCCGCCATCTTGAGGTCCGCGACGTCCTCAAGACGATCGTCGCCTCCGCCCGCGACCTCCTCGACGCCGAGTACGCGGCCCTGGGCGTCCCCGACGACCACGGCGGCTTCGCCCAGTTCGTGGTCGACGGCGTCAGCGACGAGCAGTGGAAGGCGATCGGCCCGCTGCCCCGGCAGCACGGCATCCTCGCCGCGATGCTCCACAAGGCGGAGCCCGAGCGGCTCGCCGACGTCCGCGAGGACCCCCGCTTCGAGGGCTGGCCGGACGCCCACCCCGAGATGTCCGACTTCCTCGGCCTCCCGGTCAGGGACGGCGACGAGATCCTCGGCGCCCTCTTCCTCGCCAACAAGCGCTGTCCGAAGGAGACCGGCGGCTGCGGCTTCACCGCCGAGGACGAGGAGCTCCTCTCGATCCTCGCCCAGCACGCGGCCATCGCCCTCACCAACGCCCGGCTGTACGAGCGCAGCCGCGAACTCACCATCGCCGAGGAGCGCTCCCGCCTCGCCCACGAGCTCCACGACGCCGTCAGCCAGAAGCTCTTCTCGCTCCGGCTCACCGCCCAGGCCGCGGCCGCCCTCGTCGACCGCGACCCCGCCCGCGCCAAGGACGAGCTGCACCAGGTCGCCGTCCTCGCCGCCGAGGCGGCCGACGAGCTGCGCGCGGCCGTCGTCGAGCTGCGCCCCGCCGCGCTCGACGAGGACGGCCTCGTCCACACCCTGCGCACCCAGATCCAGGTCATGGACCGCGCCCACACCGCCCGCGTCACCTTCGATAGCCAGGGGATCCGCGCCCTGCCCGCGGCCCAGGAGGAGGCCGTGCTCCGCGTCGCCCAGGAGGCCCTGCACAACGCCCTGCGCCACGCGGAGGCGGAGCTCGTCACCGTCACCCTCGCCCGCAGCGGCCAGGGCGCGCGGCTCACCGTCACCGACGACGGCAAGGGCTTCGACCCGCGTACGGTCCGCAACGCCGGCCGCCACCTCGGCCTCGTCTCCATGCGGGACCGGGCGGGCGGCGTCGGCGGCGGACTCACCGTGACCTCGGCCGCCGGCGAGGGCACCACGATCGAGATGGAGGTTCCCGGTGGCTGACAAGCCGATCCGTGTCCTGCTGGTCGACGACCACCAGGTCGTCCGCCGAGGCCTGCGCACCTTCCTGGAGGTGCAGGACGACATAGAGGTGGTGGGGGAGGCCTCCGACGGCGCCGAAGGAGTGGCCCGCGCCGAGGAGCTCCGCCCCGACGTGGTCCTCATGGACGTGAAGATGCCCGGCACCGACGGCATCGAGGCACTGAAGCGGCTGCGCGAGCTGGCCAACCCGGCCAGGGTCCTGATCGTCACCAGCTTCACCGAGCAGCGCACGGTCGTCCCCGCGCTCCGCGCCGGAGCCTCCGGATACGTCTACAAGGACATCGACCCCGACGCCCTGGCCGGCGCCATCCGCTCCGTCCACGCGGGCCACGTCCTCCTCCAGCCGGAGGTCGCCGAGGCCCTCCTCAGCCAGGACGAGTCCCCGGGCGGCACGGGACGGGGCACGACCCTCACGGAGCGCGAGCGCGAGGTCCTCGGCCTGATCGCGGACGGCCGGTCCAACCGCGAGATCGCCCGCGCGCTCGTCCTCTCCGAGAAGACGGTCAAGACGCACGTGTCGAACATCCTGATGAAGCTCGACCTCGCGGACCGCACCCAGGCCGCCCTGTGGGCGGTCCGACACGGCCTCGCCGACTGATCTCACCGACTGATACGCGGCAAGGCGCCCCCTGGTGCGCCGGGCGCACGACCGTTCAGTCCTTCATACCGTCGGGTGTATATCCCCCGTTCGGCGCAACCCCGCGGAGGCGGCGGCGTTCTCCATGACGTGCTGCGGCGGACCGGCCGCAGCGATGACCAGGAGGATGTACCAAGTGAAGAACCTCAAGAAGGCCGCTGCCGTCACCATGGTCGCCGGTGGCATCATCGCCGCCGGCGCGGGTGTCGCCTCCGCCCACGGCGCCGAGGCCGACGGCAAGGCCCTCAACTCGCCGGGCGTCGCGTCCGGCAACCTGGTGCAGGTCCCGGTCCACGTCCCCGTGAACGTCTCCGGCAACACGGTCAACGTGATCGGCCTGCTCAACCCGGCCTTCGGCAACCACGCCGTCAACGGCTGAGCCACACCGGAACCACCGGCCCCCGGACGATCCCCCCGGGGGCCGGCCCCTTTTCGGCCCTCTCCCTTACACCGCTGGGTCGGGACACAGAAAGCCGGCGGCATCCGACCGCCGAGCCGCCCGTCGGAGCTCAGAACCCCCGCTCGCGCTCCCGCTCCCTCTCCTCCACATACGCGTTGTACGCCGCGACCTGCGCCCGCCGGGCCACCCGCTCCACCGGCCGCAGCGCCTCCCCCCGCGCCGCCATCTCCGAAGCGCTCACCGCGCCCCCGTGCCCGTGGTCGTACGCCAGGTCCATCAGCAGACCGATCCGCTGGGCCAGCTCCAGGACGCGCACCGCCCGCGGCGGGTACCCGGGGGCGAGCACCTCCCGCCCCACCTCCGCCCGCGCCTTGTACGCCGCGCGCGCGGCGTCCGCCGCCGGGCCCGAGGCCGCCACGTCCAGCCGGGTCAGCACCGCCGTCGCGTCCCGCAGCGCCTCCGCGAGCTCCCGCTCCGCCTCGCCGAGCGACGGCACGTCCGCCGGCGGCGACTCGCGCACCGCGAGGCAGCGCCAGACGACCTCCACGTGCGTGTCGCCCACCGGCCCCGCCTCCGAGACCTCCGGCACGAGACCGTACGGCGCGCCGAAGCCCACCACGGCCTCCTCCGCCTCCAGGGCGCGCGCGTTGAAGTCCGGCGGCCCGCTCAGCCCCAGTGGATGCCCCGGCGCGGGCAGCGCGACCCGCCACCCGGTCACCCCGAGCCGCCGCAGCCGGCCGAGCGCCAGCGTCAGCCCCACCGGCGCCGCCTCACCCGGCAGCCCCTCCACGCGGTGCACCGCGTCCTCCCCGACAATGGCCAGCGCCGCGTCGTCCGGCGACACCGCCCCGGCCAGCAGGGCATTGCCCCATGCGGCCAGGCGTCCTGAGCGTGGTTCCGAAAGCATCCCCCCAGACTAAGACCGACCGGAACACAGGGGGCGGCCTCACGGCGTTCCTTCTCCCACCCCCTCATATACAGGTCGGCCCACGGACTCAAAGGAAGCCCTAGGGACCGGCCCGCTCCGCCGATAACGTAGGTTTTCCCCTGGACGCCGCGCCCATCGGTGCAAGGCGACGACTCGACTCGACCGCAAGGGGAGACAACGCGCTCATGAGCGATGTACTGGAGCTGGTGGACGTATCCGTGGTCCGCGACGGACGGGCTCTGGTGGACGAGGTCTCCTGGTCGGTCAAGGAGGGCGAGCGCTGGGTGATCCTCGGACCCAACGGCGCCGGCAAGACCACCCTTCTGAACATCGCCTCCAGCTACCTCTTCCCCACCAAGGGCACCGCGAAGGTCCTCGGCGAACAGCTCGGCGGCGTCGGCACCGACGTCTTCGAGCTCCGCCCCCGCATCGGCGTGGCCGGCATCGCCATGGCGGAGAAGCTGCCCAAGGGCCAGACCGTCCTCCAGACCGTCCTCACCGCCGCGTACGGCATGACGGCCACCTGGCACGAGGACTACGACCCGGTCGACGAGGAGCGGGCCAAGGCCTTCCTCGACCGCCTCGGCATGAACGACTACCTGGACCGCAAGTTCGGCACCCTCTCTGAGGGCGAGCGCAAGCGCACCCTGATCGCCCGAGCGATGATGACCGACCCCGAGCTCCTCCTGCTCGACGAGC
Source organism: Streptomyces sp. NPDC055103 (assembly GCF_053607625.1). Lineage (NCBI taxonomy): Bacteria > Bacillati > Actinomycetota > Actinomycetes > Kitasatosporales > Streptomycetaceae > Streptomyces > Streptomyces sp. NPDC055103. The sequence continues at coordinate 5,966 of NZ_JBSGTX010000079.1, read as the reverse complement.
CGGCCGCCGGCCTCGACCTCGGCGGCCGCGAGGACCTCGTCCGCCGTCTCGGCCGCCTCGCCCGAGACCCGTACGCCCCCTCCATGATCATGGTCACGCACCACGTCGAGGAGATCGCCCCCGGCTTCACCCACGTCCTGATGATCCGTCAGGGCAAGGTGCTCGCCGCCGGCCCCGTGGAGACCGAGCTCAGCTCGCGCAACCTCTCGCGCTGCTTCGGCCTGCCGCTCGTCGTCGAGCGCGTCGGCGACCGCTGGACCGCCCAGGGCCTCCCGCTGAAGTAGCGGACCGGAGCGCCGGCGTCCCGCACAGCCGTCCGCGCCCTGTCCCGGAGGGACCCCACCGCCCTACCATGACCACGTGGACATCGACGCGTGGATCTGGTGGTTGATCGGCGCGGTGGGGCTCGGCATTCCGCTGGTCCTCACCGCGATGCCGGAATTCGGCATGCTGTCCGTCGGCGCGGTCGCGGGGGCGGTGACCGCCGCACTCGGCTTCGGCGTCACCCCGCAGGTGATCGTCTTCGCCGTCGTCTCCGTGGCGCTGATCGCGGTGGTCCGCCCGATCGCCGCCCGCCACCGCGACGACCGGCCCCGGCTGGCCAGCGGCATCGACGCGCTGAGGGGCCGTCAGGCCGTCGTCCTGGAACGGGTCGACAGCACCGGCGGAGGTCGTATCAAGCTCGCGGGCGAGATCTGGTCAGCCCGCGCGCTCGACGGCGGACAGACCTTCGAGCCGGGAGACCAGGTCGACGTCGTGGAGATCGACGGCGCCACGGCCGTCGTCATGTGACCGAACCGCACGTGGCCGAACCTCATGTGACCCAACGTCATGTGACCGAACCATGTGACCGAACCTCGCCCATGACGTTCCGCCGTCTGGGAAACTCGATCTGGATCATCGAAAGCCATCCGGCACTCAACCGGTAGCGAAGGGCACGGGGAACACGATGTCAGCAGTCATCATCGTCCTGATCATTCTGGTGGTGCTCGTCTTCATCGCCCTGGTCAAGACGATCCAGGTCATCCCGCAGGCGAGCGCGGCCATCGTGGAGCGCTTCGGCCGCTACACCCGCACACTCAACGCCGGACTGAACATCGTCGTCCCGTTCATCGACTCGATCCGCAACAGGATCGACCTCCGCGAACAGGTCGTCCCCTTCCCGCCGCAGCCGGTGATCACCCAGGACAACCTCGTCGTCAACATCGACACGGTCATCTACTACCAGGTCACCGACGCCCGGGCCGCGACCTACGAGGTCGCCAGCTACATCCAGGCGATCGAGCAGCTCACCGTCACCACCCTGCGCAACATCATCGGCGGCATGGACCTGGAGCGGACCCTCACCTCCCGCGAGGACATCAACGCGGCGCTGCGCGGCGTCCTCGACGAGGCCACCGGCAAGTGGGGCATCCGCGTCAACCGCGTCGAGCTCAAGGCGATCGAGCCGCCGACCTCCATCCAGGACTCGATGGAGAAGCAGATGCGCGCCGAGCGCGACAAGCGCGCCGCGATCCTCACCGCCGAGGGCACCCGCCAGTCCGCGATCCTCACCGCCGAGGGCGAGAAGCAGTCCGCGATCCTCCGCGCCGAGGGCGAGTCCAGGGCCGCGGCCCTGCGCGCCGAGGGCGAGGCCCAGGCCGTCCGTACGGTCTTCGAGGCCATCCACGCCGGTGACCCCGACCAGAAGCTCCTCTCGTACCAGTACCTCCAGATGCTCCCGAAGATCGCCGAGGGCGACGCCAACAAGCTCTGGATCGTGCCCAGCGAGATCGGCGACGCCCTCAAGGGCCTCTCCGGCGCCTTCGGCAACGTCGGCGGCGGCGTCCCCGGCTTCAACACCAAGGACGTACCGGCCGCCAGGCGAGAAGAACCCCCGGTTGACTGACACGTACACGTAACTCTCGTGCATGATCAGTGCGAGCCCCTCGACCCCGGCGACGCCGGAGCGGGGAGGCGACTCACTGATCATGTAAGGAGATGGCGTTGTCCATCTGGGAAGCGCTGGCGGTCTTCGCCGCCGGCATCGGCGCCGGCACCATCAACACCATCGTCGGATCGGGAACGCTCATCACGTTCCCGGTCCTCCTCGCGACCGGGCTCCCCCCGATCACCGCGAACGTCTCCAACGCCCTGGGCCTCGTCCCCGGTTCCATCAGCGGGGCCATCGGCTACCGCCGCGAACTGAAGGGCCAGAAGGCCCGCATCCTCCGCCTCGGCGGCGTGGCCCTCATCGGCGGCCTCATCGGCGCGTTCCTGCTCCTCGCCCTGCCGTCCGACGCGTTCGACGCGATCGTCCCCGTCCTGATCGGCCTCGCGCTCGTCCTGGTCCTCCTCCAGCCGCGCATCGCCGCCGCCGTGCAGCGCCGGCGCGAACAGACCGGCACCGTGGCCCACCCCGACGGCGGCCCCGTCCTCCTCGTCGGCCTCTGCCTCGCCAGCATGTACGGCGGATACTTCGGCGCCGCCCAGGGAGTGCTCTACCTCTCCCTCATGGGCCTGCTGCTCCACGACACCCTGCAGCGGATCAACGCCGTCAAGAACGTCCTCGGCGCCCTCGTCAACGGCGTCGCCGCCGTCTTCTTCCTCTTCGTCGCCGAGTTCGACTGGACGGCCGTCCTGCTCATCGCCGTCGGCTCCACCATCGGAGGCCAGATCGGCGCCAAGGTCGGCCGCAGACTGCCGCCGTCCGTCCTGCGAGGGGTGATCATCGCGGTCGGCGTCGTCGCGATCCTCCAACTCACACTGAAGTAGCCCGGACGACGGAAGGGCCCGCCTCCCCACGGGGAGACGGACCCTTCCGTACGAGTACGTGTACGAGACGGCCTACGCGGCCGAGTTCGCCAGCCACTCCGGCAGCTCGGACCGCTCACCGGCCCGCATGGCGAGCAGCATCGCGTCCGCGGGCGACGGCACGAACGGCTCGTGCAGCAGCGGCATCCCCGCCTGCTCCGGCGTCCGATCGGCCTTGCGGTGGTTGTCCTCGGCGCAGGAGGCGACGGTATTCAGCCAGCTGTCCCCGCCCCCCTGGGCACGCGGCACGACATGGTCCACGGTCGTCGCCCTCCTCCCGCAGTACGCGCACCGGTGTTGGTCCCTGACCAGCACCCCCCGCCTCGACCACGGGGCGTGTCTTCGGAAGGGCACCCGGACGTACCGGCAGAGCCTGATCACCCGCGGTACCGGAAGATCGACGGCGGCACCGCGCACCCGCAGCTCGGGATGGGCCTGCTCGACGACGGCCTTGTCCTGCAGGACAAGCACCACCGCACGGTTGAGCGTGACCGTCGACAGCGGCTCGAAGCTCGCGTTCAGTACCAGGGTGTCCCGCACTGTGCCCACCTCCCGTGTGCCGGCCCCGCCCCGGAGTGGGGCGTGGGGCCTGGATCAACGATGGCCGGGCCGGCCGGGGTCGGACAACGCAATTTCCCGCGCACAACAAAAGATGCCCGCTTCTGATCTCTCCAAGACCAGAAGCGGGCAAACAACAAACGAACGATCAGACCGCCGCGGGAGCCGCGTACTCGCCGACCAACTGGGCACGCCCCAGCGTGTGGAACCGCAGATTGAAGCCGACCGCCGCCGGCGACGCGTCGCCATCGGGACCGAGCTTCTCGCTGTCCACGGCGTACACGGTGAAGACGTACCGGTGCGCCGGGTCCCCGGGCGGGGGAGCGGCGCCGCCGAACTCCTTCGCGCCGTAGTCGTTCCGGACGTGCACGGCCCCGGCCGGCAGCCCCTCGAACGACCCCGACCCGGCACCGACGGGCAGCTCCGTCACCGACGCAGGGATGTCGAACAGCACCCAGTGCCAGAACCCGCTGCCCGTGGGGGCGTCCGGGTCGAAGCACGTGACGGCGAAGCTCTTCGTCCCCGCGGGGAAGCCCTCCCAGCGCAGGTGGGGAGACGTGTTCCCCGCCGCGTACACCTGCGCGTCCTTCAGGACCGCACCCGGCGCGACGTCGTCGCTCACCACCGTGAACGCCGGTACCGACGGATGGAAATCGTGAGGGAGCGGCGCCCTCTTACGCTCGGACACGTGGAGCCTCCGTATCGCCTGTCTCTGGTTTCCCGGCCGAGCCTAGAGCCAGTTGCGACGGCCGCCGACCTCGGCGAGCCACTGGTTCAGGTAAGCCGCCCAATCGGTCGTGTGGAAGTCGTTCAGCCCCACCTTGAACGCGCGGAAGGAGTCACTCCCCTCACCGAACATCCCCGGCTTCTTGTCCATCTCCAGGACGACGTCCATCTCGCGCTCGTCGGCGACGAAGGTGATCTCGACCTGGTTGAGACCGCGGTACTGCTGCGGCGCGAAGAACTCGATCTCCTGGTAGAAGGGCAGCTTCTGGCGCGTCCCCCGGATGTGCCCGCGCTCCATGTCCGCGCTCTTGAAGCGGAAGCCCAGCCCGATGAAGGCGTCCAGGATCGACTGCTGCGCCGGCAGCGGGTGCACGTTGATCGGGTCCAGGTCGCCGGAGTCCACGGCCCGGGCGATCTCCAGTTCGGTGACCACACCGATGTTCATGCCGTGCAGCTGCTGACCGGCGATGGAGGTCACCGGCGTCTCCCACGGCACCTCGAGACCGAACGGCACGACGTGCACCGCGCCGGCCTTCACCTCGAAGGCACCACCCAGACGCACCTTGAGGAACTCGATGTCCTGCTTGTGCTCCTGGTCGCCACCCTCGACCTCGACCCGCGCCTGCAGCCCGACGGAGAGCGCCTCGATCTGCTGGTCGACGTTGCCGCCCTGGATCCGCACCTCACCCTGGACGACACCGCCCGGAACCACGTTCGCCTCGGAGAGCACGGTCTCCACGGTGGCCCCACCGGCACCCAGGCTCGCGAGCAGCTTCTTGAATCCCATGACTTCCACTCCTTCTCAGTACTGACCTCTACATACGCGCGACGACCGTAGCCGGTTCCCCACCGGTCGCCACTACGCTCGGCCGCCATGAGCGACACTCTTTCCCGTACGCCGCTCCCGCGGGCCTTCTTCGACCGCCCCGTCCTGGAGGTCGCCCCCGACCTGCTGGGCCGCACCCTCGTCCGGAACTCCGCCGAAGGACGGATCGACCTGCGCCTCACGGAGGTGGAGGCGTACGCTGGCGCGATCGACCCCGGCTCGCACGCCTTCCGTGGCCGCACCGCACGCAACGCCGTCATGTTCGGCCCGCCCGGCCACGCGTACGTCTACTTCACCTACGGCATGTGGCACTGCCTGAACCTGGTCTGCGGCCCCGAGGGCGAGGCGAGCGGCGTCCTCCTGCGCGCGGGTGAGATCCTGACCGGCGCCGAACAGGCCCGCCCCCGCCGCCGCTCGGCCCGCTTCGACGCGGAGCTGGCCAAGGGCCCCGCACGTCTGGCCACGGCCCTGGACGTAGCCCTCTCCCTGAACGGCACGGACGTCTGCGCCGGCGCGGAGGCCCCGCTCTCCCTGCTCACCGGCACGCCACCCGCCCCCGACGACATCAGCAGCGGCCCCCGCACCGGCGTCGGCGGCGAAGGCGCCCCGCACCCCTGGCGCTTCTGGATCACCGACGACCCGACGGTCAGCCCGTACCGCGCCCACACTCCCCGGAAGCGAGGCCTTGACTCGGGACGCTCGACCGACTAACGTGGCCCGAGCCGCAGGAAACGGACCTGCTTGTTCAAGCACCCCGTAGCGGCCACCCAACTACTCTCGATGATTCCCCAGCAGGGGCTTATTTCGGCATTCCCGAAATTCGTTTCGAATGACTCGATTATGAGTCGCCAGGGAAATCAGCTAAAGTAGTGAACACGCCGGAAGGGCCCAGAGCGAAAGCGAAAGGGACCGGAAAGCACCGAGGAAATCGGATCGGAAAGATCTGATAGAGTCGGAAACGAAGGAAGAGCCCGGAGGAAAGCCCGAGAGGGTGAGTACAAAGGAAGCGTCCGTTCCTTGAGAACTCAACAGCGTGCCAAAAATCAACGCCAGATTAGTTGAT